>NZ_RZRY01000608.1:0-3795 GCF_003998035.1 Mesorhizobium sp. M2A.F.Ca.ET.039.01.1.1
GTGTTGGGCCGCTGATCGAACAGGCTATGGAGCGGGCGTTCTCCCCAGTTGGAACTCAGATCGGGACAGCGATCGAGCAGCTGAAGGCGACAAGCCAGTCTGGCTTGGCCGACATGACTAAGGATTTCACGGCTGCGCTGCAAAACGGCGCAGGCACGGAGATGCGCGGCGTGCAGGACGCTTTGCGAGAAATTCAGGTGTCGCTAGTCAAGACACATGAGGGCATGCGCGGGGGTGGAGAAGATTTTTCAAGGCGGCTCTCAGAGGCTGCCGAAAACCTAAATCGATTGGTCAGCGAAGCGGGAACTCGACTCGAAGGTAGTGCGGAACAGAGTAGGGCAGGGCTGGCGGACGTCGTCGCCGCATTCAAGCAGACCATGGACGCCGCCAATGCGCGCATCGAAACGGAGCTTGGCAATGCCGCCAGTGGTGCTTCGAGCAAGGTCGAGGCAGCGATGGGCCGCGTGATGGACGGGCTTGAAGGCCAGGTTAGGAACCTCATGCAGGGACTGACGGAGTTTCAATCCAGTTCGGCCGCCGACGCAAAACAGACCAGTGACAGGCTGCGTGAGGCCCAGGAAGGCATGGCTTCCAGTGTTACCTCGGCCTCGGCCGACGCCGTGAATGCGTTGCAGAGCGGGGTAGCGAACGCGTTCGAGCGAATCTCCTCTGAAATAGATCGCTTTCAGGCCGCGATGAGCCGCGGCGAAAGCGCACTGTCCCATCAGGCAATTGCCATCACCGAAGCGTCGACGCAGACGCGTATCGTTGCTGACGCGTTCTCGGACACGGCACAGCACATTCGTTCGACGTCAGCGCCGCTCCTGGAGAGTGCTGACAAAATGGCGCGAGCGACCACTGAACTCAACGCATCGGTGGGTAAGACGCTGTCCACAATGGATGCATCGAATCAGTCGGCCGGGTTGCTCGCTCAGTCATTGACGGAGCAAGTTGCGGGGCTACGACAACTATGGGAGGGGTACCGCGCACAATTCGATCGCGTCGATCAAGACCTCGCCAAGGCTGTGCAGGTTCTAGGTGACGCTACTGCAGCTCAGGCTGACAAGCTCTATTCGTTTACTAAGCAGACCGACGAGGGTCTTGGAAAGGCAGTCAGCACGCTTGCGACGATCGTGTCCGAGATCAAGGAAAATACGTCTGATCTTAGTGACACGATTGAGCAGCTTGCGAAAAGCGGCCGCCACATCGCGGCACAGTAGGGCAGCATGATGAGTGACATGACTTCAGCCCTTGGGGACCCCCACGTCGAGGAAGAGGAAAATTACTTCATCTCCATGACCGACATGATGGTTGGAGTACTCTTCATTTTCATCATCCTCTTGATGGTGTTCGCCGCAAATTTCCGTCAGCAGACGCAGACTTCCGAAGAGCAGATCAAGCAGCTCAAGCAGGCGGCGGAGGTTGCCCGGCAGGTGACCTCCAGAGTTGGCGAGTTGCGCGATCGCGTGACGTCCGAGATCAGGGTTCTCAACGAGTCGGATGAAGTGCGAACCAAGCTTCTAGTGGACATACGCGACGCCCTGCGCAGCAAAGGGTTGAATGTCACGATCGATGCCGAAAGCGGCGTCGTGCGGCTTGGCGAGAACGCAATCAATTTCGGCCTTGGAAGAGCCGAACTCAACGCGACGGCGGGCCAACGTGTCGACACGCTCGCTGCTGTTCTCGCCCAGGTGCTTCCGAACTACACGTCTCGCAGCGACGTTCAGGCTGCCAGCTTGGAAACAATGTTCATTGAAGGCCATACCGACGCAGCAGGAAACGACGAAGACAATTGGCCGCTGTCGACGGCCAGAGCCGTGAACACTTTTCGACGTCTTGTAAGTAAGGAGCCCATGCTTCGGACGCTCCGCAACGATCAGGGAACCGAGATCCTGTCGGTCGCCGGATACTCGTCGACGCGTCAGATCAAGGGTGTGGCGGATGACGGGCAGAGGCGCATCGACCTCCGGTTCGTCATGAGCACGAACAGCATGGAGCGGCTGCGCGATGTTCTTCGATTGACCGAAAGAATGGATGAGCAGCTTCAGAATCTGCGAAGCCAGCTGGACAAAGTCAGTGGCAACTGAGTTGAAAACCGCCTGTGAGCGCTTGCAGTCACTGTCGGAGCATCCGGCACCATTCTGCCACGCATTCCCGTCGTATCGGAAGTCGCAGAGAGGCTGTGGAACCTGCCTCAGGCCAATTACAAGCCGGGCAAAGTCGACCTCAATGCCACTGCGAGGGAAATCCGTGACGCCTCGGCTTCGGGATTGACACTAACCAGGAAGCAGCTTCGTGACGCGGCCTGGTGTCTGTGGAGCACGCAGCCCGCCTTGGCCGAAGCTGGCGACGTGTTGGGCGTTCTTCTTCGCGAGTGGGAGGTGGCCGACAAGCCACGGTTTTTCAGAAGCCTGGCAAGTGCTTTTCTACAAAGCTATGCAAAGGATCAAGTGGCGCGAGACCAGGTAGCGCGATCGCTGCAAAGCCTCTCGTCGAGATGGCCTGGACCATGGTCGGATATTCACAAGCGGTTCGCGATCTTCGATCTGGAGCGTGGTCCGGTGGAACTGGCTCTCGAGGTTGTCTCCAGCGGTCGCTCACCTGTCGAGATCTTTCGCGATTTTGGTCTAGGCGATATCGTGGCGCATGGTGGGCTAACTGAAGCAGTCGTCGCCGCGCTGCTTCGCGATCTGGCCTACGAAAGTGACCATGAACGGCGTCTCGAACTGGTCGAAAAATATGCGCTGAAGAATGGAAAGGTGGCCTTCCACGGGCAGGGACCGGCGATCGTTGAAGCTCTGCTACGGCCGTTCGTCAACAAAGGCGCCGATCTTAACGTGCAGGACCAGTTTCTCGCTCTCATTGTCAAGGCGTTCGATGATCCAAGGTTGAGACCAACCAACTGGGTGTCGCTGCCGCACAAGGACCTAGTTCTCGGATGGTTGACGCGCCAGTCTCTCCGCCAGTTTCTGGACGTCGTCGACGCAACTACGGTCGATTTCGACGCGAAGCGCATGTGGAAATATCGGCGGGCGTTCTGGGAAGGCATGTACAATTTCTATCGGAAAGAAGGCTTTTCGGTCGAGACGTGGGTGGCGTTCGGCGCACAAGGACAGCGAGAAGCCAAGCGGATTTTCGGCGACGCCGGCTTTGCTACCCTCTCTACCGATGGAAAGCCTGTGTCCTCCGACCATGCAGTGCTGCTGTTCAAGGTGGCGGACTGTGTCATCGCGGATTGGAATCACAATGGAAAATGCCACATCTGGAGCTCAGCCAGACAGCAATCCGCCCCGACTTTCTACAACCGTAACTACGGCTCGAATGACGTTCAGATTTTTGTGGGACAGGGTCATCACGAAACATCGACTGAGTTGACCTGGGGACACGGTGGTTCCGACACCTATTCCTGGCAGCGAAAGCTTGCTGATCGTTTGGCAAAGATTGTCGGCAAGCGCGTTCCAGAAAGTGCATTCAAGGTCGGCCGATGAGTTACGTTTTCGAGACGAGATTTGACGACGACCAGACGGAGATCAAACTTTTCGAGCGGAAGTTTCTCGGCAAACGGGCGGTGCCTGTTTCGGAGTGGCGATCCCTTCCGGAGCAGCATCAGCCGGGAGTACGGCCGCTGCTTTCGCTTGTCGAGACCCAACAGGCTTTCGCGACTGAAACCTCAGTAGTCGCCCCGAACTCAGAGCTTTTGGATTTCTCCGCCCGGTCCTTGACTTGTCTTGGCCTGCCGGACGTTGCCGCAATTGTACTTAGGCTGGATTTGGCTGGCCGTGTTGAGTCCCCTGA
>NZ_RZRY01000609.1:0-3792 GCF_003998035.1 Mesorhizobium sp. M2A.F.Ca.ET.039.01.1.1
GCGGGGGACTGGGGAATTGGGATTGAAAAACTGAAGAACTGAAGAAATGAAGAGATGAACAGATGAAGAGATGAAGAGATGAAGGAAGAGGGATCGGTCACAGGTCCTTGCTTCCTCGATCTCCAGCTTCTCTATTTCTTCAATTCTTCAATTCTTCAATTCTTCAATTCTTCAGTTCCTCAATTCCCCAACTCTCCGTCCAGCCCCTCAGTTCCTCTCCCTCGCCTCATGCATCAGCAGCGCCGCTTCGGTGCGGTTGCGGACGTTGAGCTTGGCGAGCACCCTGGTCATGTGATGCTTGACCGTCTTTTCCTGCAGCGACAGCCGGGCGGCCACTTCCTTGTTGCTCAGCCCCTCCGCGACCAGCTTCAGGATCTCGGCTTCGCGGCCGGTGAGCTGGGCGAGCGGGTCCGGCTTGCTGCCGGTGGGCTGCAGAAGGTCGGAAAGCAGTCTGGCCGAGAGGCTCGGCGAAACATAGCTCTGGCCGTTGGCGACATCGCGAAGGATCTCGGCCAGCGCCTTGGAGCCGACGCCTTTCAGCACATAGCCGCGCGCGCCGGCCTTCAGCGCCTGGGCGACGTCGGCATTGGTCTCCGACACCGTCAGCATCACGATCTTCTGCTCGGGCATTGCTGAAAGGATGCTGGCAAGCGCGCTGAGGCCGCCGCCCGGCATGCTGATGTCGAGCAGAAGGATATCGGGCATGCTGGCGCGCACCAGCCTTTCGGCGTCCTCGGCGCTGGCGCCTTCACCCACGAGTTCGAAGCCGCCTATCTCGCCGAGGCTGCGCGCAACGCCCTCGCGAAACAGGGGATGGTCGTCGACTATTGCGATGCGGATGGGTGTGCTCACGGTTGCTCCTCGACAGACAAGGTGATCACCAGTCTCGTTCCTCCGGGGCCCGTCAGTGTCTCGAACTGACCGCCTATGCTTTCGATACGTTCCCTCAGGCCCGCAAGCCCAAGTCCCTCGCTTCGGGCCGGGTCGAAGCCGGGGCCGGTGTCCACGACCTCGACGAGAAGCTTGCCGCCTTTCGTCGTGGCCCTGACCTGCTGGCCCTTGCCCTTGCCGTGCCGGAAGGCGTTGTTCAGGCCTTCCTGCACGAAGCGATAGATGCTGATCTTTTCCGAGGTGCCCAGTTCCGGCAAGCGCTCTGGCAGGGTTAGCAACACATTGGTGCTGGTGCGGCGCTCATGCTCGGCCACCGCCAGGCGCAGGATGTCGGCGATGGCCTGGGTCTCGATCTGCGGCAGCACCAGCCCGTTGCAGATGCCGCGTATCTCGCGCATCGCTTCGCCGAGCGTCTTGTGGATACCAGCGATCTCTGCTTCACGCAGCGTGCTCGACGTGGCCGGGTCGACCAGCGCCGGGCTGTCCATCCTGAGCGCGGCGAGCGCCACAAGTTGCGCCGGCCCGTCATGCAGGTCGGCGCCTATGCGCCGCAGATAGCGCTCGTTGATGGCGGCGGCGCGGCGCGAGGCGCGCTGAACGCGCTGCCGCAGCGTCGAGTTCTGCGCCAGCGCCGCCTGCAATTCCGAGACCTTGGCCTCGAGCGCCGCCTGCTGGGTGACGATGGTGCGGCTGCCCCGGAAAACGATGCCCGAGAGCAGGGCAAGCGCCGCCGCCGTGGCGCCCGCCACCACCAGCCAGCTCCACAACAGGGCCGAGTGCAGCGATTCCTCGAAATCGCCGGACAATTCGTAAAATTCAGACACGGCCACGACCTCGCCTGACCAGGGTTCGCGCACCGGGTTGTAGATCTCGAGCAGCGGCACCCCCATCGACCGTTCCTTCTCGTCTTCCTCGTCTTCGAGCCTGTTGGAGTTGTATTTGACCATGACATTGCCGGCGAAAGCGGCGACGAGATTGGCGTTGGGCTTGAACTGCCTGCCGATGAGGTCGGCGTCCTTCGAATAGAGAATCGTGCCGTCGCGCCGCCATAGCTTGAACGAGACCAGTCTTTTCCCGAGCGCCCCCTGGCCGAGCGTCTCGTCCAGGGCCCGTTTGACGGTGTCGTCCAGCTCCTGGCTCTTGCGCATGTCGGGCAGCAGCGGCGCGATCACGCTGTCGACATAGAGCGCGGTGGTGGCGGCGGAATTGTGCAGGACGCCGTCACGGATCTGAGATGTCACCCACAGCCCGACCACGAGCATCACCGCCAGAAGGCCGATGCCGCCCGCGATCACGAACTGCCAGGCAAGCGAGAGCCCGCTCCAGATTCGTGCAAGCCGCTTCAGATACCTCCCAAACATCGGCACCGTTCACCCACCCGTTC
The DNA here is from genome assembly GCF_003998035.1 of Mesorhizobium sp. M2A.F.Ca.ET.039.01.1.1. Classification (NCBI taxonomy): domain Bacteria; kingdom Pseudomonadati; phylum Pseudomonadota; class Alphaproteobacteria; order Hyphomicrobiales; family Phyllobacteriaceae; genus Mesorhizobium; species Mesorhizobium sp. M2A.F.Ca.ET.039.01.1.1. The sequence goes on from NZ_RZRY01000609.1 coordinate 2,276, forward strand.
GCGACAGTATAGGCGAGGTGACGCAATTGCGACACCGACCTTGGTCCGTGCCGATGAGGAAGGTTAATGACGGCCCGTTTGCCGGCGGGGCAGCTGTGATTCGCAAGCGGCAAGATCGCCCATACCCCGAATGGCAAATGCCCGCGTCGCTCCTGTTTGACGGGGAAGACGCGGGCCGGCTGCCACCTGAACTTCTTTCAGCGCCGACACAACCACCAATCCGGCCCCAGGTCCAGACCAAAAGACGTATGCCCCGCAGAACATAGCGCCGCGCCGCCGCCGTCCGGTCTGGCGCGGTCCTGTCATCGGGCGTTGCGGATATGAATATATAACGACGTCTGTCGGATGCCCCAGCCCAGGGCCGGGCAGCCCTGTCCTTGCATAAGACGCGGGAAGTCGCGACGGCATTTGCCCCCAAAAGAAGTCAGGGCCAAGGCCTTGATCGGCCGGACACGCGCCGCCTATACGATAGACGTTACCTTGCTGTTCGTGGCAACGCAGTATGGACGTAGGCACAAAAAACCATAAGAGAAATCACCGGCTGTCGATCTTTGATCTCGACGCATTGCGGGAAGCTTTCAGGCAGTCTGTTCGTGAGAACGACGTCACGGAAGCCGAATGGGCGCGGTACGCCGAGCATTTCGTCAAGAGCACGCTCCAAAAAGGCAGCCGGCTCACACGGGCTTGAGCGTTCGTGCGTCCGGGATCCGGGTGATTCCAGGCAGGAACGTTTCGGTCCTGGCCGCTCGGACCATTGCGCCGGCGCATAGGACCTCAGCGACAATTGCGGGCGCAGGTGGAAACGGACACTGTGTCCGTGCGCCGGCTACCCCCCAAGGAAACCCAATGGTCGGCGCTTTAGCCCGGCTTGCCTGTAAGAGAGCCGTACTCTTTTACCGCCAAGGCAAGCCGGGCTACCCCGCTCCCTGAACGCTTCAAGGCTGGTGCGTCGTCGAAACGCGGCGCCGAAGAATTAATGGCCGTGGGCCATTTCAATGCGGCGGAACGAAAAGCAGGTCGGGCGCGTTCTAGGCCGCGATGTCGAGGAGTCCTCACCATCACAAGGCCGAAAAGCCGTTTCAGGCCTCAACAGACGAGGCGGAGCGCTTGGCGCGTGCGGAAAAGAATGCCAGGCTGAAGGAGCTTCGCACCCACGCTTCCTGGCTGGTGCTCGATCCGCAGGCGCATTTCCAGGAGGAGATCGACTGTTCGGTCCTGTTCGGCGACCTGTCGATCCGAAAGGTCGGCCGCGAGGGCTAGGACAATCCCAGGAACGGGCTTTCAGCCCGTCACGCGAGCTGCAATCCGGCCGCGCCATCCTCGCGCGCGATCTCGATCAGCCGCGCGATCGCCCATGGCGTCATCAGCGCAAGGAAAGCAGTGAGATCGAAGAAGAGCGACCGCGCCAGATCGAACCCGCTGTGATCGTAGCAGACTGCAAACTCCATAGCGCCTTACCCCTTTTGACCCCCCCGCAGCGCACGTAATTTCGCGCACCCTTGAGCATGATCCTGATT
>NZ_RZRY01000060.1:0-16664 GCF_003998035.1 Mesorhizobium sp. M2A.F.Ca.ET.039.01.1.1
CGGTGGTCGCTTCACAGGAAGCCGGACAGGGCGCGGCGGGGCGGCCGCCGCACTGCTGAAATCGCGCGACCGGTATGCCGCCTTCCGCCAGCGCCGGGTGATCGTCAAGGCGCGGGTCGTCAAGCTCGCCGGCAAGGGCGCGGACGGGGCGCGTGCCCATCTACGCTATCTTCAGCGCGACGGGGTCACCCGCGAAGGTGAACCTGGCGAGCTCTACGGCGCCGACAGCGGCCGCGTCGACGGCAAGGCGTTCATCGATCGCGCGGACGGCGACCGCCATCAGTTCCGCTTCATCGTCGCTGCCGAAGACGGCATCGAGTACGACGACCTCAAGGCGCTGACGCGGCGGCTCATGGCGCAGATGCAGGAAGACCTCGGCACGAAGCTCGACTGGGTCGCGGTCGATCATTTCAACACCGGCCACCCGCACAGCCACATCATCGTCCGTGGCAGGGACGACCGTGGCGAGAACCTGGTCATCGCGCGCGAATATATCTCATCTGGCATCCGCGAGCGGGCGGCCGAGCTGGTCAGCCTCGATCTCGGTCCGCGAACCGACCGCGAGATTGAGCTTCGCCTGCGCCGGGAAATGGAGCAGGAACGCTTCACCAGCATCGACCGTCGGCTGCTCAGCATGCGTGATGATGACGGCCTGGTCTCGCCGGGCGGTCCCGACGCCATTCGCCAGACGCTGCACCAGGGACGGCTGCGCAAGCTCGAGCGGATGGGTCTGGCCGCGGAGGTCGGCGCTGGCTCCTGGCGCCTCGACGATGAGCTCGAAGCCACGCTGCGCCGCACCGGCGAACGCGGCGACATCATCAAGACCATGCACCGCGAACTGACCGGCAAGGGGCTTGCCCGCAGGGCCGCCGACTGGGTGATCCACGATCGATCCGGCGAGCCCGTCCAGTCTCTCGTCGGTCGCGTTGTCGCGCGTGGACTGGCCGACGAGATCAATGACCGCCATTACATGATCGTCGACGCCGTCGACGGTAAGAGCCATTGGATCAACATCGGTAGAGGCGAGGCGATGGAAACGATGCCTAATGGCTGCATCGTGCGTGTCGCGCCAAGGAACACCGAGCCGAGGCAGGTCGATCGTACCATCGCCGAAATCGCCGCCGCGCATGGCGGCCGTTACGACGTCGATATGCACCTGAAGCATGACCCATCCGCCACCGAGAGCTTTGCGCGAACGCATGTGCGGCGGCTGGAGGCGATCCGCCGCGCGACCGGCGGCGTCGAGCGAGAGCCGAACGGCACCTGGCTCATCGCGCCGGACCATCTCGATCGCGTCGCGAATTATGAGGGCCAGCGGGCCAGGGCCGAGCCTGTCGTTGCCGACAAGCTCTCCTCAATGGCGCTGGAGCGACAGGTCAGCTTCAACGGCGCCACCTGGCTCGACCGGGAGCTGGTTGCCGATAGACCCGAGCCTTTGCACGGATCCGGCTTCGGCCGCGACGTGAGAGAGGCGCAAGCTCGCCGGCGGCAGTGGCTGATCGCGCAAGGCCTCGCGCATAAAGAACAGGATGGGATCGTCTATCGAGCCAACATGCTTTCGATCCTGCGCCAGCGAGAACTGAACCGTGTTGCTGGCCAACTGTCGGAGGAACTTGGCCTGCCCTATGCCGAAGCGCGATCCGGAGGACGAGTAGAGGGTACGCTCCGCCGCTCCGTCGAGCTTGCCAGCGGAAAATATGCCGTCGTTGAAAAGTCGCGCGAGTTCACGCTGGTGCCATGGCGGCCGGTGCTTGAGCGCCATGTGGGCAAGGAGGTCTCCGGTGTCGTAAGTGGGGAGGGGATTTCATGGACCGTCGGCCGGCAAAGGAGCGGACCTGGTGTTTCGTGAGATGGTGTACAGCTTTTTAGCCAGCGGCGCGGGCAGCCATGCGAGCCCGCGTAGACCTTATGGCCGCACGCCCGCAATCGGTCGCATGGACCTGCCAGGCGGGGCGGCTTTGGAGCGTTCGGACCCGACACGCTGCGTGAGTGGCCAGACTTCGAGCGCTCGAAGATGCGGACTGTTGTCTGCTGGCCGGCGTTATTCCGGCTGGCCTATGACCGCGGCGCAACAGTTCACCGCTGAAGTTGCCACGGGCGAACATCGACAAGAGAAAAAACACCATTGCGCGATACAAATCGCCGTTGAAAGCGTTTAGGTTGCATGCGCTTCGCCAAGTAAACGGATACCCCAGAAGAGAGCCATGACCACGGCCCGCCATATCGTGACGCTGCTTAAAAGCCACATTGCCGGCGACGAGGATCGTTTCCTCTCTATCGCGATGCAGCTTGCTGCGCATGAGGCACGTCAAGGCCATGGTAAGCTTGCTCAGGAGCTCAAGGATCTGGTCGACGCAGCCAAGAGCAGGGACGCCCGGATTGCCAAGAGCAGTCGGCCGGTTCCCCTTTTTCAGCCAAAGGGCGAGCTCGCAGGGCTCCTGCATGTGCGCTATCCGGACCTGCGACTGACCGACATGATTTTGCCGGACAGTCTGCGCTCGCGCCTGCACCGCGTGCTGGGAGAGCAGCGCCAACAAGCAAGCTTGCGCGAGCACGGGCTTGTTCCCCGTCGCAAACTGCTTCTGGTCGGCCCGCCAGGATCAGGCAAGACGATGACCGCATCGGCATTGGCCGGGGAGCTTCATCTGCCCCTTTTCACGATCGTCCTCGATGGTTTGATCACCAAGTTCATGGGAGAGACTGCCGGAAAGCTGCGGCTTGTTTTTGATGCAATGCAGGCGACGCGGGGCGTCTACTTCTTTGACGAATTCGATGCCATCGGCGCGCGTCGAGGCGAACGCCAGGATGTTGGCGAGATTCGGCGCGTGCTGAATTCGTTTCTGCAGTTTCTCGAGCAAGACGACAGCCACAGCCTGATTATTGCGGCAACAAATCATCCCGAGCTGCTCGACAGAGCTTTGTTCCGCCGTTTCGACGATGTCATCGAATACGCCGTGCCCGATCGGCCGATTATAGAGGCGCTGCTTCGGGCTCGACTCGACCGCTTCGACACCAGAGGGCTTGCCTGGAACGAGGCGATCTCTCAGGCAGAGAGACTGTCGCAGGCCGAGATCACGCGCGCGGCCGACGACGCTGCAAAAACCATCATATTGCGGGGGGGGAAGCGGATCACCTCGGAAGCGCTCATCGACGCTCTGAAGGAACGCCGGCAGGCGTCGCTGTTTGAGTAGCGACAGCACAGATCATAATGGCAGACGATTTTCCGCGCGACCGCGCCCATATCCACCTTCGCAACAACGGCATTCGGGAAGCCTATCGGCGGCCCAACCAACTTATACATGCACCGCCGCTGCCGGCGCGTGATCGGGCGTCGCATGCTGCGGCCTTGACGCAATCCATCGAACAAGCGGTCGAAAGTGCACGCCAGCAGATTGCGGCGCGTGACCCCCAGCTGTCGGTCGGCACGCCTGGCTTTTACCTCGCGATCGATCTGCCCATGTCCGGACGGGCGGCCCTCGACCAGTTGGCCGATCGTCGCCAGCACATGGAGCTGGTCGCCGTCCATGAGCCAACTCAACCCGGTGCTCCCATCACAGCGTCGGTGTTCCTGCCGCAAAGCGCGCAAGCCTATTATTTGCGGAAAGTCGAGGCGTATCGAGACGTTGATACTGACCGCGGCAGACCGCGCAACGAGCCGCTCGTCTCCCGCATGGAGACAGTCAGGCTGGCGACTGCACGATCGTTGTTTACCGACCACGACGACCTCTTCCCCCAGGCCGCTGACGAGCAGGTGTGGTGGGAAGTCTGGCTGCGCGACGGTCGCCGCGAGAACTTCGAGCACATTGCCGAAGCCCTGAACATCACTTTGCGCACGCATGCGGTTAGGTTTCCGGAGCGGGTGGTCATGCTGGCCCTCGCCAGCACGGCAATGCTCGACCGCATGATTGCGCACAGCGATGTCGTCGCCGAGCTGCGGCGCGCGAAGGATACGCCGTCCTTCTTCCTGGGCCTTGGCGGCGCGGAGCAAAGGGACTGGAGCGACGAGCTTCTCGGGCGCGTCAGACCGCCTCAATCCGATATTGCGGTCTGCATTCTCGACAGCGGCGTGCGTCGCACCCACCCGTTGATCGAACCCGCACTTGCCGTTTAAGACTGGCACACCGTCAAACCGGCATGGGGCAGCGACGACACACCTGCGTGGAGCGGCCACGGGACGCGAATGGCAGGTGTCGGCCTGTACGGTGATCTGGTCCCGCTCCTGGTCGGAGGCGATCCAGTTCCATTGCCCTTTCGGCTGGAGAGTGTTCGTATCCTTCCGCCAGAAGACGAGGCAAACGATCCAGAACTCTATGGCGCGATCACCGCGGAAGCGATCGCCCGCGCCGAGGTGCAGGCGCCGGAGCGCCGCCGCGCGATCGCAATGGCTGTGACAAGCGCCAGTCCGGCGCGTGGAAGGCCCACATCGTGGTCTGCCGCTATCGACCAACTCTGTTTCGAAGAGGAACAGCGACGCTTGATCGTTCTCTCTGCCGGCAACATCGGCGATGACCTCATGCCGGCCGAGCATTTGACGCGCAACGATCTGGAAGCAGTCGATGATCCTTCTCAGGCCTGGAATGCGCTGACGGTCGGCGCTTTCACAGAAAAGGTCGATATCATTGACACCGACTTTTCGGGCTACGCTCCGATCGCGCCGGTCGGCGAGCTCTCGCCGCGCAGTCGCACTTCGGTCGTTTGGGACAGGCAGTGGCCGGTGAAGCCCGAGGTCGTCTTCGAAGGCGGCAATCTCGCCCATGACGGTGTGTTGCCCGGCGAGCCGATCGACGATCTGCAGATATTGACCACTTTCTGTCGACCCGAACTGCGCCACTTCACCACCCTCGGAGATACGAGCGCGGCAACGGCCCATGCCGCACGGATGGCGGGACTAATTCTATCAGCGCGCCCCGAGCTGTGGCCTGAATCGGTTCGCGCCCTGATCGTCCACTCGGCCGAATGGACTCCGGCGATGCGCGCACGCATCGATGCGTGCAACGGAGCGAAGGGCGAGATCCAGGCGCTCGTGCGGCGCTATGGTTACGGCGTGCCAGATCTTGGGCGCGCGCTTCTGTCAACGGTGAACGACCTCACGCTTATCGTTGAAGATGAGCTTCAGCCTTTCCAGCGCGAGGGCGGCGCGGCTGCCAAAACGCGTGACATGAAGCTGCATCGCCTGCCTTGGCCGAAGGAGCAGCTCGCGGCGCTCGGCGCTGCCCAGGTCGAGCTCCGCGTCACGCTGTCCTATTTCATCGAACCCAACCCCGGTGAACGCGGATGGACCCGCCGGCATCGTTACGCGTCCCATGGTCTTCGGTTCAGAGTAAAGTCAGCGACCGAGACAGTCGACGAATTCCGAGCCCGCATCAATCAGGCCGCTCGGGACGAGGAGGAAGGGGCGCCTGCTGGAGGCGGAGAAGAGTGGCTGCTCGGCACCTTCCGCGATCGCGGCTCGTTGCACGCCGATTTCTGGTCGGGCAGCGCCGCCGATCTCGCCGAGCGTGACGCGATCGGCGTGTTCCCGGTCGGGGGCTGGTGGAAGGAGAAGCCTTACCTGGAACGCGTCGACGCTCTGGCTCGGTACGCCCTGATTGTGACGATTCGGGCGCCTGGGGTCGATGTTGACATCTTCACACCCGTCGAAGCAGCCCTGACTGTCGAGACGTCGGTCGAGACCTGATGCAGCACTGTCCAAACCGGCCAACAACGGAGGTTTGACCAGCCTCTGGTGCCATGGCGGCTGGTGCTGGATCATCACGTCGGCACGGGATCATGCGCGGAGGACGATAGGCCGGCAAAGGAGCGGGCCAAGCGTGTCATAATGGCGCCCATGGTCACGCCCACAAGCCGCGCCCCCTGCGTCTACGGAGAGGTGCGCGTCTGCTTAGGCGGCCGAGACATCGCTTACCTGATCAACGCGCTCCGTATTTGCGCCTGTAAGCGGCAATGAAATCGTCGTCGCTACAGATGCAGCGGCCGCTGGAGTCCTTGGCCTTCGGATCGTGCAAGTGAGAGCCAAGGGGGCGCAGAAGATTCACCCGAGTGCTCGTCGTCGGGCTCATGGGAAACCCCGCACTATGCTTGACCAAATCCGCGGCAAGCATAATCCCGGCAAGCACCGACTGAAAGGCCATCGGAACCACAGTTCGAACGCGGCGACTTCCTTCGCTAAGCTGGAACACCAGACCGCCGCAGATAGCCTGCTGATAAAAGGAGCGCAGGGGCTGGCCGACAAACGGGGCTAGCGGTTCAAACGGCACAGCCATCGCTGTAGCCACGCGAACTACAAAGTCGTTGGGAACTCCGGCATTTGTCTGCAGGAGCGTTTTCACCTGCTCGTGTGCTTCCGGTATTCCGAGTTCCTCGGCAATCAGCTGGTGCTCGTCCTTGGATTTTCCGGATGGCAGGTACATGCAACAAAGGCAAGCCTGGCCGTCATCGAAACCATGCCGGGAGATACCGAGATCGTGCTCCTGCATCCAAGCGTTTGCGATCCATCGCGGCAGTGCACCTTGGACAGCCAGACGGTCGGCGGCGGTGTCAAGCGCCACACCCACTTGGTCTAAGACCCAATTGCCCCGGCGCGCAACATATTCTGCCCACGTCAGAGGGTGCGCCTCGACCTCAAGGCCAGTCGATCTAAGGGCGGTGGCTGCAAGAACCGCCTTGGACATACCAATCTCCGCCTGGCCGGCCAATGCGTAGCGCTGCAGGTTTGAGAGTTCGATCGCTTCGTGATCGATTACATGCAGACGACCCTTGAGATCGGGTTGTCTCGCTAGCGCCCAAAGCGAGCCATGGCCTATCGCACCGAGCCCAACGAGGTGGGTTTCGCCAAGGTCGACTGGGAAGTCGATCGGGCCAGCCTCCCCGGCTTTGGTCTTGTCGTAGCTGCATAGCGAGAGGTCGATGGTTTCGTCCAACTCGGCGGGTCAACTGGGCGGCGAAGATAGTTCGTTGGCGGCGCCGAAGCAACTGGCGGCGCCAGCTCCAAAAGGCAGCAGACTTGGGCCAGAGCCCACCGGGTCCGTACGCGACAGCTTTGCCGCCCAACCGTCCGATCCCACGAAAAAGATCGGGCACCGGAGTGATGGGCGCGTTACCCCTGCAACGACGCAGACGGTGGCAGACTTGCCGGAACGCCGGATGCCGACTTTTGGATTGATCGACTTTGCCAAGCGCTCCAGCGCTTGGGCTTGAGAGCTCGCCGCGCTGTCCAGCGGGAGTATCGCCAGAACCGGGTAGAGCCTAGCGAGCAATCTCACCGCAAGATCTAGTGTCGCCTGGCCTTCGGCGCAGGAAGCGGCCTGATGGTCGAAGGCGACTGCCACGACCTGCTTTTCAAGAGCTGCTTTGAAGTCTCCCAGATGAAAATCGGCCAGGACCTGAGATGCCGCCGTGGCGGCACGATCGATGAAGTTAGCGAATGCCATTGTTCAACTCGATATCATGATCATTCGCGACAGTGCCGCGGGAGGGAGCGCATTCCATTTGGCCTTTTCGTCAAGCCGATAGGCGGCGACCCGAGCAAAATCGAAAGGCTCGCGGGCGAAATTCGGCACTACCAGCGACAGACACCCAACCGTGGTAGCAACCGCATAAGCGTCGTCCGTCGTCGAATGGTAGGCGCGGCCCGGATGGCTGTGAATCTGGGCCAAGAGTTTCAGGCCGCTTTTGTAGAGCCAGACATTGAGCCGGTGCAGTTCTTCGGCCGCAACGATCACGCAAACGCCATCGTTTGTCCGAATGTGACGCTGCGCCGGGATAACCGTCTCTGTTACGGCAAAGTGCCGGTCTTGCTGAACGCCGACCCAGAGCGCCATCCCCTCATTGCCTTCGCGACCAACTGAGCGCAGATGCCCATGCGTGGTCGAGATGCAGCCGCGCGGGAGAGTCACGATCGTTACATCTCTCAAACCAGTCATTCTTGTATCGCCTGAGGGGATACCACCATTCCTACGATTGCCGGTGGGAGTTGAATCTGCAACTGCTCTATAGGAATGATTCCGTACTTGATGATCTTGTCCAGGATGAAGGCCAAACAGCCTTCGCCAGAACCCCGATGAAGTAGCCATGGATCACCTGAATGGGCTGGATTGTCGTGGTATTCCCGGACGCCCGCCATGCACAGGAATGGTTCGTCCTCGGGACTGTTGGCCTGGATGAAGTCCGTCAGCGGCACGGCGTTCTGCTGGATGAGAGCTCCTATCATCTCCGGCGGCGTTCCGGGCAGCGGCGGACGTCTAAGCATTTTCAGGTATAGATCTTTCCGGGCAATCGGATGACGCGTAAACGGATCGACGAAGACCACGGACGGTGGTCTTAAGTCGTAGTCGGTGAAGTCGACCTCGCTCGCTGCGCTGATCACCCGTGGTTTTAACTTGAGGCTTGCGAAAATGAAGAAAGCGCGCGGAAAGGTCGCCTCGATCAAGAAGCAGCCCTGAGCCCGATAGACATCAGCATATGGCCGGAACCGGCCGATCTCCCGATCAAACTTCGCTCGGGAGACCTCCGGATCCACACTTTGGGGTTTAGGCACCTGCGACGCCCGCCTTCAGGCTGAGGAACAGGGTCACAGTATTCGGGAAACCGAAATCGCCAAGCTTCTTGTCGACGTCGAGCAAGTTGCCGGCCTCATCCTTCAATTCCCAATTCTCGGCTGGTTGGGCGACATTCTGCGTGTTCTCAAGGGCTTTGGTACGAATGACGTGAAGCGGCTGGTTGGGATTGGCTTCGACCTGCGTGGGCTGGCCGTTCACCACCATCGTGATCTCGATCTTGCCCGGCCCGCCGCCGTGATTATCGCCCTTACCCGAATCCTTCGACATTGTCCTACTCCTGTGGCTTGCCAACCGTCCCACGCCCTGGCGCCCACCTGCGAGTGAGACCGGCGGTCTTCAATCGTTCACCCGGCGCCACGGCCGCGAGTACGCGAAAGACAGGGGATAAGCTACCGAATCGGTGCTTGCCTTCTTTTATGGGTGACTTGAGCCGCAAGTAAATGGTCTCAAATTGCTCCTCACAACTATAATCGATTATAGCAATGCGAAAATATTGGCGACACGCCTATTCATCTGCTCTCTCACTCGCCTGCTCCGTGCTTGGCAAGGGGAGCTTTGACTGCGTCACGCGTCCCCCAATCCTGCAACGCATTCACCCGAGCCTGCGCGACACCAGCGCCCGCACCGGCCGTGATCCGCAGAACGAAACGCTGATCGTGGCGTTCTATCGCGAACTGGCGCTGCTGTTCTGGCTAGACGATTGCAACGACGTTGGCCTGATCGCGCCGGAGCAGCTCGCCGCCGTGGAGCAGGCGCTGGGGCACGGCGTACCGTGCGTTCTCTCCGGATTCGAGGGCTGCGCTCAGCTGCGCGCTTCGCTGGTGCTGGATCGGCGAACGGCGCCGGCCACGGTGGCCGCTGGCTGGGAGTACATCCATTTCGAACACTGCGCACTGCCCGAGTTGGACCTGACGCAGATCGACCTGCGCGCCTCGCTGCTGGGCAAGGCTATGCGCGCGCCGCTGCTGATCAGCTCTATGGCCGGCGGCATGCCACGGGCCGAGGCCATCAACCGGCATTTGAGCGAGGCAGCGCAAGCCTTGCGGATCGCCATGTGCGGTTCGCAGCGTGTGAGCCTGCAATCCCGTAACTCCCAGGGGCTAACGCGCGCGCTGCGCCGCCTGGCGCCAGACATTCCCTTGCTGGCCAATATCGGCGCCGCGCAACTGCGGGAGGCCGACGGCCTGGACCTGGCGCGTCGCGCGGTGGACGCGCTGGAGGCCGATGGGCTCATCGTCCATCTCAATCCGCTGCAGGAAGCGGTACAGCCGGGAGGGCGACCGCGACTGGCGCGGCGTCCTGGCGCTGATCGCTGGCGCCGCGCGCATCGTGGGCGTGCCGATCGTGGCCAAGGAAGTGGGGGCGGCCTGTCCGCCTCGGTGGCCTGTGCGCTCGTCGAGGCGGGCGTGGCGGTAATCGATGTCGCCGGCGCCGGCGGCACCAGTTGGGCCGCAGTGGAGGGCGAGCGCGCCCGCAATGCCGCCGACCGTGCAGTGGCGATGTCATTCGCCAATTGGGGGATTCCCACCCTGACCAGCGTGCAGGCGGTGCGTCGGGCGCTGCCAACGGTGAAGCTGATCGCGTCGGGCGGGATCCGCGATGGCGTCGACGTGGCCAAGGCCATCCGCCTGGGCGCGGACATCGCCGGGCAGGCGGCCAGCGTGCTGGGCGCGGCGACAGTGTCCACCGAGGCCGTTGTCGCGCATTTCGAGATCGTCATCCGCCAGTTGTTGGGTCACCATCAAACCAATTTGACGCCCCGGGACAATATCGTCCGGCATTGTCCGGTGTGCGACGATGTTGGGGATGCGACATAGGCGGATTGCCGTGTATTAAACCGCTTTTCCTTTGGCACGCATATTGCGCCCTATCGGTAAACCTCGTCATGGGCCGGCGGCAATCGCTCGGAGATTGTCGAAATAGCACAATCTGCCGGGGTGACATCCGGCCCGACTAGAGCAGGACCTTTCAGATGATGCAGAAAAGCAAGCGGCCATACTCGCGGGGAAATAGTCGCGTCAGGGCTGCATGGACGCTCTTTCCTGGTTGTTTCGGCGACGGACGCCAACTCTTCAATCGGCACCCGAACCAGTGCCTGGATGTCCAAGGAGCGCCCCTGTTGCGCGTGCCTGGCTGCACCCGCGTGCTGGCTCTCCTCCAAGGCGACGCTCGGCGCTGCTGCAGACCGGCGACGAGAACCCAACTTCAAAATTAGCATTCCGAAAACCGAAAGAAGTGAACAGGTATGTCCAGGATCGGCGCTTTGACGCGCGCGGCATGGCGATCGGCAACTCAGACGCTGGCCAAGGGTTCGAAAAGTTTACACCCGACGCTAGCGCCGGCCGATTTCAAGCGCGCACTTACGATCAACGATCGATATGGCGGGCTCACTGTCAATGTCCCCAAAATGCCTTTCTGGCTGACCGGGGGTGAAGCCTTCGTCTACCGCCGGACTAGCCACGGCGAGCAGCAGTTCATGCAGGTCGATGCTGCCACGGGTTTCAAGCGGCCCGCTTTCGATCAGGCGCGTCTGGCGGCAGCGCTAAACAAGGTGAGCCATGAGAGCTATCAAGCCGGCAATCTTCCGTTCGACCGTTTCGAACTGAGTGAGGATGGTCGCAGGCTCGACTTCCAGATTGAAGACACCCGGTGGAGCTGCGACCTTGCAAGCTATGACTGTACCAGCACCACATTCGATGCAAGGAAAGGGGACCGTAGGGAGCTCAGCCACCGCTACACGCCGCCAGCGGAGAACAACCCCGACAAGAGCAACGCGTCGCCCGACGGCAAATGGATCGCCTATATCAAGAACTGCAACGTTTTCCTGCGCAGCGAGGACGGATTGCAGGATGTTCCTCTGAGCCGGGACGGAGCCGAAGGCAATTGCTACGTCTTTTCGACGCTGAGCTGGTCGCCGGACTCGCGCCACCTCGCCGCTTACCTTGTTCGCCCCGGCTATAGGCGAGAGGTCCGCTACCTCAATTCATCGACGGACCAGTTGGAGCGGGAATATTCAACAATATTCTATCCCAGGCCGGGCGATGTCCTTCCGCTGCCCCAACCAGTCCTGTTCGACATTGCCGGCCGGCGCCAGATCGTGATTGACGGTGCCCTCTTCTCGAACGTCTTCGAACTTTCCCCTCTCCGGTGGTGGGCGGACAGCCGCGGCTTCACTTTCGAATATAACCAGCGCGGGCATCAGCTCTATCGCTTGGTCGAGGTAGACGCCGCCTCGGGCCGCGGGCGCTCCCTGATCGATGAGACCAGCGAGACATTCGTGGATTATTTGCCGCTGGGGCATGGCCAGGAGGATGCCGGAAAAATCTTCCGTTACGATGTCGATGACGGGAAGGAGATCATCTGGGCATCAGAGCGCGACGGGTATGAGCATTTGTATCTTTTCAACGGCCGGACAGGCGCGCTCGAAAACCAGATCACCCGAGGTGAGTGGGTCGTCCGGAGGGTCAACCATGTCGATCCGGTGAAGCGTCAGATCTGGTTCGAGGCGAGCGGGATGAACTCGCAGGAGGACCCCTATTGGGTCCATGCTTACCGCATCGGCTTTGACGGCAAGGGACTGACTGCACTGACGCCCGAACCGGCCAACCACCATATCGAGTTCTCGCCTGACAGGCGCTATTATGTCGATCTCTGGTCACGCATCGATCTGCCCCCGCGCATGGCACTCTACCGCGCCAGCGACAATGCCAAGCTCCAGCAGATCGAGACGGCCGACATTTCCGAGCTCGTCGCCGCAGGCTGGCAGCCGCCGCTCAGTTTCCATTCCAAGGGGCGCGACGGCAAAACTGACATCTGGGGTGTGCTCCACCTGCCAGCCAACTTCGACCCGACGAAGAAATACCCGGTTGTGGAGAATATCTATGCTGGACCCCACGGCTCCTTCGTCCCAAAATCCTTCTCGCGGTGGACAGAGCCGCTCACGCAGCTGGGCTTCGTCGTTGCTCAGATCGACGGCATGGGCACCAACAACCGCTCCCGCGCCTTCCATGATGTTGCTTGGAAGAATCTGAAGGACGCAGGATTTCCCGATCGCATTCTGTGGCACAAGGCGGCGGCCGCGCAATATCCATGGTACGACATATCCAACGTCGGCATTTTTGGCGCATCCGCCGGCGGCCAGAGTGCAGTCAGCGCGCTGCTCTTTCACCCCGATTTCTACAAGGTCGCCGTCGCCAAAAACGGCTGCTTCGACAACAGGATAGACAAGACCTGGTGGAATGAACTGTGGATGGGGTGGCCGGTCGGCATTGAATATTCGCAATCCTCCGCCGTTGACAATGCTCACAGGCTGCAGGGCAAGCTGATGATCGCGGTCGGCGAAATGGATGATAATGTCGATCCGTTTTGCTCGTTCCAGCTTGCCGATCGACTCATCAAGGCAGGAAAAGATTTTGACATTGTCTACGTTCCTGGTGCCAATCACCATACTCTAGGCACCTACACCGAGCGCAAACTCCTAGACTTCTTCGTTCGCAACATTCTCGGTCAGACCCCGCCCGACTGGAACAGCAAACCGATCGAGCTGGAGTAGCTTGTGGCTCTTGCAATTGTTAGCTCGCCTTATCGGCTGTAATCAGGGCGAGGCGCGAGCAAATCTGCACCGAAGGACGATCGTGGAGTCTAGGACTTGCGCTGCGTATTGAGGATAGGCTCGCCGCGACGTTGGTCTGAGCAAACTGCTTGATAGGCACGCCTGCAGACCGCGTGTGTGCGATTGCAAGATCCCCTATCAGCCTGGTGTGAAGCGTTCAGGGGAAAAGCCGCACCCAACGCCGCTTCCGCTCGCCGTAACGCTACGGCGGTGCGGCCCACCCGATCCGCTCGACGAGCATAGGAACACATAGGTCCCCGAACGGACGATTACCTTGGCAATAGAAGACCCTCGTCGGTCATCGCCGCTGTGGGTGGCAGCCCGTCGGTCTGGAGCTGCCACGATTCTCATCCTCGCGTCACATATGAGCTGAAGCTTTCCGGATCGGGTATCCAATCGGCATCCAGTTGCTCGGCGATATGGTTGAATTCTACCTCAGGACAAGAGTGAGTAGAGCAGCCCCGCTACGAAAATCCTATCCTGGTTCGTTTGACGCATCGACTATTCAGATTGATTGGCGTGATACCCGGCGCGGCCGCAACACGCTAGGCCGTCAACCGCTGAGCAGAAAACCAGCCTTCGCCTTCCGCGGCGGCGGACCTCGTCAGCCTTTCGAAAGCTTGCCTGAGTAGGTTGCTCATGTGATCTGTGGAAGTGAGGCTAGCGTGCACCCGTACAAACTGGACATTCATCGTAGCAGCTTGGCTGCAGGTGCAGCACGCCGTACCGCACGAGCAAGCGGACAAGCCGGCCAAGCCGGTTTTGAGCAGCACTTGGGCGAATTGCAGGCGGCGGATGAGTTGATGAGTGCACCAGGCGAGGATGTCCTCGTCAATGGCTCGCATGGCAAAGGTGAGTTGAGACCAACGAAGAGGCAGAGGATCCAAAGCAATCTGCAGCATGCTGTCACTGAGCGGCAACCAGGTCAGGTTGGTGACTCAGGCGCTCGCGCGATGATGCAACTCCCTGCCCATCAGGTGGGTACATCGGAACGGGAGGCGCAGCTCGCGATGCAGGGGGATGAGCACGAATACACCCCAGCGCCGCATCTCGATGGGTCGATGCCCTCGACAGTGCAGCCGGATCGTCCAATTGTGGCCCCCGACGGTGCCGACAAGCGTCCTGTTTATTCCAACGATGCCACCGCCATCGAAGGGCTGAAGTCTGCACTCCTTGCGGGTAAAGCCAGGCCGGACACGGTCACTCGCAGCGCAAATTCTCTTTTCGGCTTTAGTCGTTGGCTCTTTCAAAACAAAAAGCCAGGGTTTGCTGCTCGGCTTTACCATCCGTCGCTGAGCCAGGATCTCGAGGAGTACGAGAGTAGGGGTGGTTCCTCCACAGTGGCTGGCGCACTGCGTCAACTGATGAAGCCGATAGGCGGAGCCGCCCCGATTGTGGGTCGCGCTGTCCTGAACCCCCATCCTGACGACGCCGCGCTCACTAGACATTTCAGATCCGCGAGCGGCTACGCAACTGCTCTTAACCATTTCAGTCATTACCTACGTCAAAATGACAAGCTCGGGATTGCGGGCCGGATTTACGATGAATCGCTGGATAAAGATGTTGAGAGCTACAAGGCCGCCTCCTCTACTCGTGGAGCTCCGATCGAATCTGCACTGGTTTATATCCGCAAGCACCCGCCGCGCGTTATACTCGGGAGTCATCTGGAAAACGCGGTCAGCATGGAGGCTCGTCCCCGTGGCGACGCTGCTCAGCATACCGCACCACAGCAGGGATTCGATTGGCCAGAGGAGCTCCTGCCGGTAGGTTATAAGGAGGGCACCGATCTACCATTGTCTCTCGCCCCAACCGCGCACCAACACCAAGCACCCGACTTTGGAGAGGCCGTCCCTCACTTGAACTGGCGCCACGGCGACCAGGGCGCCCCGGAGGGGCTGGTAGCTGCACGGGACAGGAGCAGCCCGCTGCCAAGCGAGGCGGTGCCACATAAATCTGGACGGGGACTCGCTACGCAGCCCAGATTGTGGGCGGAGAAATCCGCCTCGCCAGAGCTCTTTCGACGGCGGGCGGAGCAGGCTCTGCCGGCGTCCGCCAGAGGTGTGGAGACATCCTCCGCGGTTGATGAAGCCGCCGCTCGCCAAGCTTTGGCTTGGTTGCAGCAGGAGATGGAGGGGATCGAACCGATGCAGGATCCTCATAAGGTGGCTACACCGGAATCTGAGGCGCAGCTCGTCAGGCAGAGGGATGAACACGAATCCACCCCAGCACCGCATCCCGGAGGTGGTGGTTCGATGTCCTCGACAGTGCAGCCGGATCGTCCAATTGTAGTCCCCAACGGTTCCGACAAGCGTCCTGTCTATTCCAACGATGCGACCGCTATCGAAGGGCTGAGGGCAGCATTCCACGCGGGTAAGGCCAGCGCGAACACGGTCACTTTCAATGTAAATTCTCTTTTCGGCTTTAGTCGGTGGCTCCTTCAAAACAACAAGCCAGGGTTTGCTGCTCGGCTTTACCATTCGTCGCTGGATCAGGATCTCAAGGAGTACGAGAGTACGGGTGGTTCCTCCACCGTGGCTGGCGCACTGCGTTACCTCAAGAAGTCGACAAGCGGAGCCCCGATTATGGGTCGCCCTCTCGTGATCCCCTATCCTGACGATGCCGAGCTCATTAGAGATTACAGAGCCGCTTCGACCAAGGAGTACCTGGCAGCGCCTGCGACCGGACGGAATCCAGATACCGTGGGCGGCTATACAAATTTTCTTAGACATTTTAGCCAGTATCTGCGTCAAAATAACAAGCCTGGGATTGCCGCTCGGATTCACGACAAATCGCTGGATAAAGATGTTGAGAGCTTCAAGGCTGTCTCCTATGGTAATAGACTAAGTATCGGTTCTGCATTGGCTCACCTCCGGGATATCCTGCCGCGCATTGTGCTCGGGCGCGAAACTGTCCTTGCTGCTCATCCGGCAGACGCAGTCACCAGGCGCGTTGGGGCCGCTGCTGAAGCTGGGCCAGCGGCACCGGCAAGAGCTCCCCAACCCGCCTCGCCAGCAACCGCTAAGCTGCCAGGCACCTACCGCGGCCTTCCACTGGTTGATGTGACCACACTGACGACCAGTTCCTCTGGGGCTCAGATCGGGGCGCTCGATCCGACAGCCCCGTCCAACGTTGCAACGGGGCGGGTGCTCGGCGCCGCCGAATGGCTGAGCGACGCCCATGTCCAGAGAGATTACAATTTGCTGGAGCGGCAACTGCAGGGGATCAATCCGGCGCTCGCTGCCCGGACTCGGCTGGTGGATCCTTCCGTATCCCATCTACTGCGACACACGTCGCCGCAAGACGCTCGAGGCATATTGCAGTCCATCTATAATCAAAACAACGCCACAGCCGACTTCCTGTTCTTGCCAGTGAATAATGGCACGGCTACTAGCCCCGGCACCCATTGGTCGCTGCTGCTCGTTGATCGCCGCGACCCCGAAAGGCGGTTCGCCTATCACTACGACTCCCTCCAGCGAGAGGGATATAACGACGTG
>NZ_RZRY01000610.1:0-3789 GCF_003998035.1 Mesorhizobium sp. M2A.F.Ca.ET.039.01.1.1
GTCATGGCCACGCGCCGATGGAGCTCTATGGCGAATTGGGCACCGTCTTCGTGCCGGACCCGAATTTCTTCGGCGGCGAGGTACGCTTCACCGACGCGGCCAAGCCGGTGAAGAAGCTGCCGAAATGGAACCACCCGTTCGGCGTGCCGAACGAGATGCACGGCCAGGGCATGATGGCCAATTACCGCACCGCCGGTCTTGCCGACATGGCGATCGCAATCGCCGAAGGGCGGCCGCACCGCTGCTCGATGGAGCTGGCGCTGCACGCCGTCGACGTGATGACCGGCATCCTGCGTTCCGGCGAAAGCGGCAAATACGTCACCATGCAGACGACCTGCGAGCGGCCGGCCGCGCTCGGCGTCAAGGACGCGAAGGCGCTGCTGGCCAAGAAAAACTAGGTGGCAACCCCTCCCCGTTTCGGCGGGGAGAGGGTAAGGGTAGGGGCAAGCATCGATTCAATTGACCCCTGAGCCGAGCATGAAGTCGCCCGAAAACCGCTCCGCACTTTTCGGCTTCATGCTCTAGCGGCGCTCGCGGCGCCGCTTCGATCCCGAGGATTTTTCCCATGCCCTATGTCGCCGCCGAGAACCGCTACGAAAAGATGATCTATAACCGCTGCGGCCGCTCCGGCCTCAAGCTGCCGGCGATCTCGCTCGGGCTGTGGCACAATTTCGGCAACGACACGCCGCACCGGACCAAGCAGGCGATCGTGCGCAAGGCCTTCGACCTCGGCATCACGCATTTCGATCTCGCCAACAATTACGGTCCGCCGCCCGGCTCGGCGGAGACCGCGTTCGGCGAGATCCTGCGCACCGATTTCGCCGCCTATCGCGACGAGATGATCATCTCGACCAAGGCCGGCTACGAGATGTGGGCGGGTCCCTATGGCGAATGGGGCAGCCGCAAATATGTGCTGGCGAGCCTCGACCAGAGCCTGAAGCGTATGGGGCTCGACTATGTCGATATCTTCTATTCGCACCGCTTCGACCCGGAAACGCCGCTCGAGGAAACCATGGGCGCGCTCGACCACGCGGTGCGCTCGGGCAAGGCGCTTTATGCCGGCATCTCGTCCTACAACTCGCAGCGCACCCGCGAGGCGGCCGATATTCTGCGGCAGCTCGGCACCCCTTGCCTGATCCACCAGCCGAGCTATTCGATGCTCAACCGCTGGGTCGAGGAGGACGGGCTGCTCGACACGCTGGAGGGGCTGGGCATCGGCTCGATCGTCTTCTCGCCGCTGGCGCAAGGCATGCTGACCGACAAATATCTCGGCGGCATCCCCGAGGGCAGCCGCGCATCCCAGGGCAAGTCGCTCAGGCAGGCCTTCATCAACGACAAGTCGATCGCCAACATCAAGGCGCTCAACGCCATTGCCACTCGCCGCGGCCAGACGCTGGCGCAGATGGCGCTGGCCTGGGTGCTGCGCAAGGGCCGCGTGACCACGGCCCTGATCGGCGCCAGCCGGCCGGAACAGGTCGAGGATTGCGTCGGCGCGCTCAAGGCGCTCGAGTTCTCCGATGCCGAGCTTGGCGAGATCGATACTTACGCGCGTGAGTCCGACATCAACCTCTGGGCGGCTTCCGCCGAACGCAAAGGGCCGCCGCGCAAGTAGCGGTTAGCCGGCGAACCGTCTCGCCCGACCTGTGCCTGAGGAGACGCGCTGCGGAAACAGTGGCAAAATCGCTCGTTCGTCGCTATCTCAGGGGAAATTGAAGTCCTTGGCATGCGGTCGCGCGTGCAAGCGTCGATTGGGCGAACAAGATGACGGCAAGAGATGCGCTGACCAAGAACCAGCTCTGCGTGCTCGAGAAGCTAGAGGCGTCCAGCGGGCCGCTCAGCGCCTATACGCTGCTCGACCAGTTGCGCGAGCGCGGTTTTCGCGCGCCGCTGCAGGTCTACCGGGCGCTCGACACGCTGGTGAAGTCCGGCTTCGTGCACCGGCTGGAAAGCCTCAATTCCTTCGTCGCCTGCGCCGAGCCGCACGACCACAGCCATTCGATGACCGCCTTCGCCATCTGCGACAATTGCGGCCAGGTGACCGAAATGTCCGACCACGACGTCGGCCATCGGTTGGACGAATGGGTGCGCTCGACGGGATTCGCGGCCAAGAAGGCGGTGATCGAGTTTCGCGGAGTTTGCGCGAAGTGCAGGGCCGAGGCTGCGTAAGTATCAGCTAGCCGGTTGACGCCGGCGCGGAGCCCCCCTCTCTGTCCTGCCGGACATCTCCCCCTCAAGGGGGGAGATCAGCCGTAGTCACGGCTTTCGCCAATCTTCAAACGTTGCAAGACGAGCGCCGGCGCCGGAACCGCCAATCTCCCCCCTTGAGGGGGAGATGTCCGGCAGGACAGAGAGGGGGGGCGACGGATCGCGGCGCCTCTCGGCATGCCGCCTAATGCGCCTCGTCCCAATTGTCCGCCGCCCGGGCGTCGACATGCAGCGGCACCGACATTGAGACCGCCGGCATCGGCGCGTTTTCCATGACCCGGCGCACGACGGGGATAGTCGCTTCGACTTCCGCTTCCACCGTTTCGAAGATCAGTTCGTCATGCACCTGCAGCAGCATGCGGGCCGAGAGTTTCGCTTTCTCCAGCGCCTCTTCCATATGCACCATGGCGCGGCGGATGATGTCTGCGGCGGTGCCCTGCAGCCTGGCGTTGATCGAGGCGCGCTCGTTGAAGGCGCGGACCGACGGGTTGGAGGATCGTATCTCCGGATAGTGGATGCGCCGGCCGAAGATGGTTTGCACGAAGCCGTTTTCCCGCGCGTAGGCCTTGGTTTCCTCGATATAGTCGCGGATGCCCGGGAAGCGCTCGAAATAGCGCTTGATGTAGGCGCCGGCCTCGTCGCGCGGGATCGACAATTGGTTGGCGAGGCCGAAGGCCGAGATGCCGTAGATGATGCCGAAGTTGATCGCCTTGGCACGCCGGCGCACCTCCGAAGGCATGCCTTCGACCGGCACGTTGAACATTTCCGACGCGGTGATGGCATGGATGTCGGCGCCGTCGGCGAAGGCCTGCTTGAGCTGCGGGATCTCGGCGACATGGGCAAGCACGCGCAGCTCGATCTGGCTATAGTCGGCCGAGACCAGCTTGTGGCCCTTCTCGGCGATGAAGGCGGTCCTGATCTTGCGGCCCTCGGCGGTGCGCACCGGAATATTCTGGAGGTTGGGATCGGAGGATGACAAGCGGCCCGTGGTCGTCGCGGCGAGCGCGTATGAGGTATGCACGCGGTTGGTGCCGGGGTTGATGAAACCGGGCAGCGCGTCGGTATAGGTCGACTTCAGCTTGGTGAGCTGGCGCCAGTCGACGATCTTGCGCGGCAGCTCATGGCCTTCGGCGGCGAGGTCTTCCAGCAGCTGCGCCGAGGTCGACCATTGCCCCGTCTTGGTCTTCGAGCCGCCCGGCAGGCCCATCTTGCCGAACAATATGTCGCCCAGCTGTTTGGGCGAGCCGATGTTGATGCGCTCGCCGACGATGCCGTAGATCTCTTCCTCGACGCGGGCGGCGCCCTGCGCCAGCTCGCCCGAAAGCCTAGACAGGATCTGCCGGTCGACCGAGATGCCGCGCTGCTCCATGCGGGCAAGCACCGGCACGAGCGGACGTTCCAGCCGCTCGTAGACGGAAACGAGGCCCTTGGCGGCGAGCCGGGGCTTCAGCAATTGCCACAGCCGCAGAGCCAGATCGGCCTGTTCGCCGGCATAGGCGGTCGCGCGCTCGATATCGACCTGGTCGAAGCCGATGGCGCTCTTGCCCGAGCCGGCCAGTTCCTTCTTCGAGGCCGGCGCGTGTC
>NZ_RZRY01000611.1:0-3789 GCF_003998035.1 Mesorhizobium sp. M2A.F.Ca.ET.039.01.1.1
GCGGGGGGGCCATCCCGGCGAGGATCAGTGGAACACCCCGCCGATGTCGCCGGATCGGGGAAACCGGATGCAGTCGCCAAAGGTGAAAAACCTTGATGGATGATGCTGTCTTTGACGACGGCAAAGGCTCGGGCGCGCGCGCCCGGGCCGCTAAGTCTGCCGTGGACTTGTATGTCCAGCGGGGGCAACAGCCTCCCGGCGATCTGCTCGCCCTCGCCTACCCGGATGATCTGCCTATCCCGGAAACCGCGATGGTTTCGGGTGGCTACCGGGAAGCTCTCAACAGCATCCGCGATCGCTCCTATCTCATGGGGGAGCGCTACGCCGCGCAGCAGATGCGCGCCGATCGTGAAGGCGTGAACATGCAGTTGCTTGGCTTCTACGATGCCTTCCAGCGCCAGCTACGGGCGCTTGGCGTCCCGATGTTCGTTGCTGAGTTCGTGCGGTCCAAAGACCGCCAGGACGAATTACGGGCGCTCGGAACGACTAAGGCGGTCGGCGGGAAATCGCCGCACCAGTACGGCATGGCGTTCGATCTCGTCCACTCCAGGCTCGGATGGGACCTGACGCGCCAGCAATGGACCCTGTTGGGCCATATCGGAAAAAGTGTTGCCGCCCGTGGTCGGATGAAAATCGACTGGGGCGGCGACTGGGAATTCTATGATCCGGCGCACTGGCAAGTGCGCGGCTGGCGTTTCTTAGTTCCGAACGCCGCGTAAGCGTCCTGTGCGTTCGCTCTTGGCGGGCCCGGCCTGTAGGTCCGGGTCCCGCTCGAGGGCCGAAATCAACTCATTCAAACCGGCCATCTGGTGGCGGTACACGTAGCCGAACACGTGTACCTTGTTCGCCTCTGCTTGCCTTGCTCTGAACCGGCGCTGACGCTCCCGGTTGGAGGCGGCTCTTGCCGTCCTATAGCAGGGCTCGCATTTCATGCTCCGCCACCCTCTCGGCCTTGGCTTAACCTGCTGACATTGCTTGCAAAACAGCGTGTCGGTGTTCGTCGCTGTCACGGGTGTAAGTTCCATGTTTAACCCCCTGTTAACCCCGGCGTTGGTTGTAACGCCCCTGCCCTTGTATCCGTTACATGTAACGCGATCAAGAGGCCGGTCTCCGCTCTTATCATATAGGGCTGTAGGAGACCGGCCTCCCTTGGTGGGGCTTGACGGGCCGCGCGAATATTCCTATTCGCGCGCGCCCGCCCCTGCACCCTTGTCGTCTAATGCAGTTACTCAACACCCCAAATCGGGTGGTCGGTAATGTGCGGCTCTCCGATCCGCCTGGACGACGGCACCGAATTGGGGTGTCGTAAATGTTGGCAATGCCTCAAGCAGAAATCCCAAGATTGGGTTGGTCGCTGCATTGCCGAAAGTCGAACTGCCATGGCAAGTCGGTTCGTCACCCTCACCTATGGTGGCGGTGATCACCCTGCCGCGCAGTTCCTGACTTATGAACACGTGCAACGCTGGTTGGTCGAAGTACGCCGCAAGGCTTCCGTTCGATATCTCGCCGTTGGCGAATACGGCTCCGAAAAGGGCCGCGCTCACTGGCACGTGTTACTGTTTTATGAAAAGGGCAAGCTGCCCGATGTCGAGTTGAATACTCGGATCAACCATAAAATGTGGGGTCATGGCTTCTCTCAATGGGAAGAGGTCTCCACACAAGCCATCCGTTACTGCGTGAAATACGTTCAGAAGGATAAAGGCGCGCTAGAAAAGCAGG
This sequence comes from Mesorhizobium sp. M2A.F.Ca.ET.039.01.1.1, assembly GCF_003998035.1. Lineage (NCBI taxonomy): Bacteria > Pseudomonadati > Pseudomonadota > Alphaproteobacteria > Hyphomicrobiales > Phyllobacteriaceae > Mesorhizobium > Mesorhizobium sp. M2A.F.Ca.ET.039.01.1.1. Next base: position 1,720 of record NZ_RZRY01000611.1, read on the forward strand.
CCAAATTTGCGCTGTCAAAGCGCCCTGCCCTCGGCGCAAAGTACTTTGAAATGCTGGCTGCGAAATATGTTGATGCCGGGCTTTCTCCGAAAGAACTGAGCTACAGCTTCCCGGATGTCATCAACAAAAAAACGGGGCTTCCTGAGACGTTCCGATTGCCTACGCAATCGTTTAGTGCGGCTCACTTCGTCGGAAGCTTCGTGCGTCTCTGGCGGGAGAAACACGGCCATGACAAATGGCCTTGGTCCGATCTGGTCGAGTATTACCTAGATCGCGAAGCCGCTAGAGCGCCTCTTGACCTTGGCAAAGAAAGGTTTGCCGGGCGGGTGCCTAAACCAGAATTTCCCCCCCCACACGGCTCTGAGCCGGTTTACAGCGATAAGGTTAACGCGTATTTTTCAGATACGCCGCTGGGTCGGCTGTGGTTCTATCGCAATTCTACAGGGGATTTGGTATGGCACGAAAAGCTAGGCAAAGCCGGGAACGCCGTTCGGAACGGGCGAATAGTTCTGCCCGGTTTGTATCCGAACGGTCTACCTCGCGACGCATCAACGGGCGGCCCGTTGTCGAAAGGTCGTCGCGTCAAATAGGTCACTCTGCCCGCGCCTCGGCGTCGGCAAGTCTGCGCGGTCGCATGGCCCAGCTCCCTGCCCTTCCAGAGCAGAAGCGCCTACGGGCCGAACAAGCGATCCGTCGCCAAATAGAGCGCGGCGAGAGCCGCCGCCGTGCGCTGGTCTCAGCGCACGACAGCCGCCGCGCGGCTGGGCTCTCAGCGCCAAACGAAAGTGGCAGGCGCAATGTTTCCCGGCTCAAAATCTCCGAGGCCAATTCCAAGCCGCTTCAAAAGGCCGCAACGTCTCAAGCTAAGCTTTCACCCTCGGTGCGTGACGACAAACGGCCTCATTGCAAGGCGCGGCCTCGGTCTAATCGCCCCTCGGGCGGAAAAGGGTCGGGAAAACGCTTTGTCCCGTGGTGCGGCTGATTTTTAATCCCTTGTGGACTACTCACAAGGTTGTGACTGGACTAGTTGACGGAAGTCCGCAAATCAGATCGAACAAGCAACGGGAAGTCTTATTCCCGTTCGCAGAAGTTTCGCAGCGAAAAAGCATAGTCTATCTTATGCGACTTATGTTCGGATGGCGCCGTGCCGCAATCTCAGCCCGACCGCCCTTCCTCGCAGCCCTATCACTGCAGATCCGACAACTCGTCATCGAGGATCAGCGCCTGCCGGGCCGTCGCGTCGAGCGCGCAGCTGACCATGATGCTGCTCTGGCGATCGGTGTTGACGGTTTCGGCGGACGCTTCCGCCGCGCATCGCGCGTTGCGATAAGCGCTGCCTTGTCCGAAGCCCGTAATTTCTCCCCGGCCGTTGCCAGCGACAAGGTGGCAAGGAGCAAAGTACAAACCGCCAGCATCAGAACGCTTTTCATCGCTGTAGCCCCACTGTGTTGCGCGAGACGGGAATTGTCGCAAAACTCCGGGCTGAAGCAACTACCCGGCCCCTGGCTGCCGCCGACCCGCGGCGTATAACAATGAAAGCATCCGGAAAATGACCGCTTCCTTTCTCGGCTTTCCCAATTACCTCCCTGACAGCCGCGTGCCGCGAGCCGTGGTCTTCGGAGCTGGTCACGGAAGCACCTATCGTGGGAAGGACAGCAGTGGCTACGCCGAGGCCGCCAACGCCATCCGCACCGCCAGCCAGGGCGATGCCCCGCTGGTCGAGCACTGGGATTTCGATCTCGGTGGCCCATTGTTCAATGGCGGATCGGGCAGCTGCACCGACACCGGCGACATCTTGACCATCATGCATGACAATGATGGCAACCGGGCCCGGATCGAGGCAAGGACACGCGAGATCCTGTCCCTGCCGGCCGTGCCGATCATGCTTGGCGGTGACGATTCCGTCGTCATTCCGTTCCTTGCGGGCTTTGCCGACCGTGGACCCACCTGGATCCTGCAGATCGACGCCCACATCGATTGGCGCGACGAGGTGAATGGCGGTCGATACGGCTATTCGAGCCCGATGCGGCGGGCGAGCGAGATGGCCCATGTCGCCGGCATGGGGCAGGT
>NZ_RZRY01000612.1:0-3776 GCF_003998035.1 Mesorhizobium sp. M2A.F.Ca.ET.039.01.1.1
GACCAGGCTGATAGGAGCTACCGAAATGGCGCAGACACCTTTGGAAATGCGGCAGAAGATGGCGCGTGTGAATCAAGCGTTGGATCAAATGCGGGACACGCTCCCCAACGCCGAGCAAACGCGTTTCGAGCAATACCGTGAGAGCGTGAACGACAAGATGCACGATCGTCTCGCCCGGCTCCAGTTCGAGCAGCAAAAGGGTGCAGGGGGCGCCGGCGAGGCCGCGCCTGAAAGAGATGCGCGCGGCCGCGATTTGCCGAGCCGAGACGATACGCGTCAGCCCGAGACGCCGGGGCGGCAGGCCGAGAAGGCACGACAACGCATTCAGCAGCAGAAGGACGCAGCCAAGCAAAAGGGCCGGCAGGCCGAGGAGCAGGACTGCAAGACACAGCGCAGCCAGGACAACGAATACGAGCGCTAAGCACATGCCTTTCGAACGTGGGCCCGGTTTCGGCAGAAGACATGCTTAATTCAAGCAATTAGACAGGGCGCGTGAGTCCTTTTCAGGCGCCCTGTTTTATGTGCGGCCACCGCGCGCCCCCAAACCCAATGGCCGGGTCTTTGCCGCCTAAAGTCAACTCTTCTCAGCAGAAGCGGAGCTTGTTGGACCACCAACAATGACCGCCGCCGCGCGGTTGTAGGACGGGATCACTCGTCCACGACATCCGGCAATGCTTCCGAGACGACGCTTAAATTGCGATCGAATGTCTCGGGGTCGGCCGACTGGGGGCGGAAAGATTTGGCCTCGGCGAGAATGGCCGCGATCACAGCCTCCTTTTGCGGCGAGATCCTGGTCGCTGCCGCGCGCGCGGCCAGCGCCGAAAAGTCGACAGCCTGCGGCGCAGCGGGCGTGGCCGCCGACGGGAGGAGGCTCGCCTCGACGCCAGCCCTTTGCGGCCCGGGCACGGGACGGCGGGCGATTGGCCGTTCGGCACGTCCGACTTTTGCATCGAACGTCGCACCGCGCTGCAGCCGCGAGTGTGTGATGCCGGAGCGGTAGCGTGGCCCAGCCGGCACGATCGACTGGACGGTTGGGGAGGGGAGGGCAGCGGCGGCAGCGGCTGGTTTGGCGTGCTTTGCGTTCGCCCTTTCCGGGAGTGCCATGAAAGCCCGCTTGGAGAGCTCGCGATCAGCGAAATAGAAATTCCGGGTTGCAAGGATTGCGTTTTCGCCGCGCGGCAGAATGACGACCTTGCTCTTGTCCATGGTGCGGATCTCGTCCGGCCGCATGAGCGGACGACGCACTTGCCTGCTGTGAACGGAGCGCGTGTAATAGGTGTCGAAAAGGCTCGCTTGCGTCCTGGTGACGTCCTTCTGCGGTTCTGACGTTTCGCCTATCTGCTCGGAGACGTAGCGCAGATCGTTGGTGTCCTGGGCGCCAAAGAAGATCTGGACTCGGGCAGCGTTGATGAGCGTTTCGCGGCTTTCCTTGCGGTAGATCTCGTCGACCGATTTGAGCGACTGCACGAAAAACCACATCGGCACGCCGTGGCCGCCAAGGACGGTCGCCATGTCGGTTACCTTCTCAAGCTTGCCGAGGTTCTGAAATTCATCGAGCATTACGAGCACCTGGTGCTCTCCGGGGCGTGGCATGGATTCGGACATGAAGTTCATCATCTGCGTGATGAGCACATTGAATAGCGGGCCGAGCGAAGCCATCTGCTCGCGCCGGAAATCGAGATAGAGCGAGACCCGCTCGCTCTTGAGATTGCGGATGTCGAAGGAGCTGCGCGAGGTTGCCCGCATCAATCGCTCGTTCAGAAAGGGCGCCATGCCGGTGCGCACGCCGGCATAGAGACCGGAAAACTGCTTCTCCGCCATATCGGCGTAGGGCAGCAGCGTCTGAAGCGTGAAATCAGACACTTCATGCCGGCGGGTGTCGCGCAGGCTCGCCAGGAACTCCAAGATCGGCTCATCGGCGCCGTTCATGATCTTAAGGATGGTGGCGAAGCTGCGGTTTTCGTCGGCGATCTGCTGGGACTCCATGACGTAAGAGGCAATGCCGGTAAAGAGGAGGCGGGCATCGTTGACCCAATAGGGATCGGCGTTCGCAGGCGGCCGTGGAAAGAGCGCGGCCGCCATGTTGCGCAGGTCGATGTCCCGCTGCGCCGAATCGAGCGAAATGAAGTCCATCGGATTATAGAAAGCGGTGTTGCCGTCGCGGTCGGCCGGCGCGAAGCGGACGACCTGGCTGAAGGTGGCCCGGTAGCCGGCTGTGGCTTCATAGGTCTCGCCGCGCAGGTCGAGCACGACCAGCGAATGGGGCCACATCAGCGCGTTGGGGATAATCAGCGCCGCGCCTTTGCCCGACCTTGGCGGTCCAATGACGAAGCCGCCGACGTCATCGCCGTCGATCCAAAGTTTCTTGCCGCCGCGAACTCTGGGGCGCGTCAGGCGCAATCTGCCGGTGCGCCGATCGCGGTGCGGGGCAAAGCCGTTGACCAGTCTGCCGCCGGCGCGTCCGATGAAGATGCCCCTCGGCTTCAGCAGGCCGGCTCGGCGAACGTCCGCCATCGACATGAATTTCGCGTCGTTGCGTTTGGGTGGCCGCATCAAGAATGCAATCGCGAGCGGCAGGACGAAACCGAAAGCGGCCGCGGCACCGGCATACTGAAGCTTCGTGAACCTTCCAGCTTTCAGGTCCGCCCAGGCGTAGCCGAAGACTGGTCGCGGGTCTGCGTTGAGACTGTCGAGGAGAAAATGCGATCCGGTCCTGTACCAGTCGGTTGCCGCGTATGCGACCACAAACAGCAACGCGCCCAGCGCCACAGCCATCAAGGCCAGGAAGATCCTGCCAGCGATCTTTTCCATAATGCGACCTCGTCAGATCGTCTCAGCCTTCGTGAACTTGATTTCGCTGATCGATCGGCTTCCGCCTTCGCCGCGCACCATCTGCACGACGACCGGGATCACCTCGCGCAAATAGTCGAGGATCTCGCTGCGAGAGAGCCCGACATTTCCTTGCATGACCATGAGGGCCAGGCGCTCATAGGCCGAACGGGCCGAATTGGCGTGAACGGTTGTCAGCGAACCCGGATGACCGGTGTTGATGGCTTGCAGGAAGGAAAATGTCTCGGCACCGCGTAACTCGCCGAGCAGCAACCGGTCGGGCCGCATGCGCAATGACGCCTCGAGCAGCTGTTGCGGCGTAACCCTGGCAAGGCCCTGGTCACCTTTCGAGGCAAGCAGCGTCACGGTGTTGCCAGTCGCCGGCTTGAGTTCGCGCGTATCCTCGATGGTTATGATGCGCTCATGAGAGGGGATGATTTTCAACAACGCATTGAGGAAGGTTGTCTTGCCGGTCGACGTGCCGCCGGAAACAATGAGCGAGATGCGATTGCGCACCGCATATTGCAGAAATTCCAACGGCGAGGTGTCGTTGAGCATCTCGGCGAGCTGCTTTTCTTCGGCCGAGAGCGCCAGGCCGCTGCCCATCTCGGTGTGTTCGAAGGCGCCCATCTTGGCATAGTCGCCAAGGGTCATGTCCATGATGACTTGCTTGCGGATGGAGATCGCGCCGCCATCGGGTGCTTCCGGCGGCAGCACGCATTGAAAACGCTCGCCTGAGGGAAGCGCCGCCGACAGGACCGGGGTGACTTCGTTGACAACCTGGTTGGTGGCCGAAGCGACGCCAACCGAGACCGAGCGGATCCAGTTTCTGGTGAGCTCGCGTTTGACGACGTGCTCCATCTCCTTTGTACCCAGCCGCTCGATGAAAACTTCGCCGGGTCGGTTGATGGCGATTTCCGAAACCGCTTCTTCCTCCATATAGGGCC
>NZ_RZRY01000613.1:0-3772 GCF_003998035.1 Mesorhizobium sp. M2A.F.Ca.ET.039.01.1.1
ATATAGGGATGCTTGTCGATCAGGTTGGCATAGGCCGCGACATAGCCGTCGCGCCGGCGGGAGATCGAGTTCTCCGAATTGTACTTCTTCCAGTCGATGTCTTCGGACAGCTGGGCGCCGCCGCGGCGGGCAAAGCGCAGCAGAAGGTCGAGATCCTGCATGCGCGTGATGTCGCTGTCATAGCCGCCGATCGCCAGCAGCGATACGTGCCTGGCGGTGATTGCCGAGCCGGCGATGAAAATAGTCTGCGAGACCAGGGCGCGCTGCAGCGCGCTTTTATCAAGAAAGGCCTCGCGGTTGATGCATTTGGTGCTGCGGCTGCCCTTCAGCGACAGGAACGAGCTGATCAGGACCTCGAGCGAGGGATTCTGGTCGAAGCGCGCCAGCGTCCGCTCCAGCCGGTCCGGCAGATAGACGTCGTCCGAATCGAGGAAGGTCACCACGGGCGCCCGCGCGCGCTCGATGCCCGCGTTGCGGGCGGCATTGGCGCCGCGCCATTTGGCGCCGACATAGATCAGCCTCGGGTCACGGATCTCGGCCAGCGCGGCGGCCGTCCCGTCGGTCGAACCGTCGTCGACCACGATGTGCTCGAAGCGGGTAAGTGTCTGCACCAGAACGCTTTTCACCGCACGTACGACCTGACTGCGCCGGTTATGGGTCGGCGTGATCACTGAGATCAGCGGAACGTCCTGGTTCGACATCGGGCTGCCACCGGTCGGATCTGGCGCGTGTCGGATGGGTTTGATGGCTATGTTTCCCACCTGTGATTTGCGGTCGACGCTACAAAAAAGCCACCTGTGTGTCACGCCGAGCCGGCCGAGAAATGCGAAACGGGGGGCTTTTCCGCAACGTTGCGGTTTGATGGCAACACAATCGGCCTTCCGGTCCGCGGAGGCCGTCCGCCGGCAAGAGCCGGCGGTGAGAATCATGCGTTCATGGAACCGATCGCGCGGCGGCGTCAGCGCCTGAGCAGAAACACCGCTTGCTGGCCGAAGAAGTTCCAGAACCACCACGGCATCGACAGGCCGATCTTCTGGCCGTTGGCGTCGAGCGCGGTCGCCTTCTCGACGGTCGCGCCAAGCTCTTCGCACAGGTTGACGAAGTCGCGTATGGTGCAGAAGTGGATATTGGGCGTGTCATACCAGGAATAGGGCAGGTCCTTGGTGACCGGCATCCTGCCTTTGGTCAGCAGCGAAAAGCGCACGCGCCAGTGACCGAAATTGGGAAAGGAGACGATGGCGCGGTTACCGATCCGAAGCAGCTCATCGAGCACCACCTTCGGGTTGCGCGTCGCCTGCAGCGTCTGCGACAGCACGACGAAATCGAAGCCCTTGTCGGCATAGAATTTCAGATCCGTGTCGGCGTCGCCCTGGATCACGGAGAGGCCGCGCGCCACGCATTCGTTGACGCCACGCTGCGACAGTTCCAGCCCGCGGCCATCGACCTGCTTGGTCTCCTGCAGCAGTTCCAGGAGGACGCCGTCGCCCGAGCCGACGTCGAGCACGCGCGACTTGGCCGGAATGAGATCGGTGACGACTTCGAGGTCGACACGCTGGGCGCGGTTGACGCTCATAGGCTGAGCCCCCTTGCGCGTGCTGCCGAACCGATGAAGCCGTTGATGGCCGCGAACAGCTCCGGCTCGTCGAGCAGGAAAGCGTCGTGGCCGCGATCCGTCTCGATCTCGACGAAGGAGACGGAAGCGCCCGCCGCGTTCAAGGCATGCACGATCGAGCGGCTCTCCTCGGTCGGGAACAGCCAGTCGCTGGTGAAGGAAACCAGGCAGAAGCGCGTCCTGGTCCCGGCGAAGGCATCGGCGAGGCGCCCGCCGTGATCGGCGGCAAGATCGAAATAGTCCATCGCGCGGGTCAGATAGAGATAGGAATTGGCATCGAAGCGGTCGACGAAGGTCATGCCCTGGTGGCGCAGATAGCTCTCGATCTGGAAATCGGCGTCGAAGCCGAAGGTGAGCGCCTCGCGGTCCTGCAGGTTGCGGCCGAACTTGCGGTGGAGCGCCGCTTCCGAAAGATAGGTGATGTGGGCGGCCATGCGCGCGACGGCGAGCCCCTTTTCCGGGCGCTTGCCGAACTCGAGATATTTGCCGCCATGCCAGTCCGGATCGGCCATGACCGCCTGCCGGCCGACCTCGTGGAAGGCGATGTTCTGCGAGGAATGGCGGGCGCCGGTGGCGATCGGCAGCGCCGAGAAGACCCGCTCCGGATAGCTCGCCGCCCATTCCAGCACCTGCATGCCGCCCATCGAGCCGCCGAGCACGCAAAATAGCTTTTCGATGCCGAAATGATCGACCAGCATCGCCTGCGCGCGCACCATGTCGCGTATGGTGATGATCGGCAGGTCCAGGCCGTAAGGCTTGCCGGTCGCTGGATTTGTCGAGGCCGGGCCGGTCGAGCCGAGGCAGCCGCCGATGACGTTTGCGCAGATGACGAAGAAGCGGTTGGTGTCGATGATCCTGCCGGGACCGATCAGCACTTCCCACCAGCCCGGCTTGCCGGTCACCGGATTGGTGTTGGCGACGTGCTGGTCGCCAGTCAGGGCATGGCAGACGAGAATGGCGTTGGAGCGCGCGTCGTTCAAGCTGCCGTAGGTCTGGTAGGCGATCTGGAAAGGCGAGAGCAGCGTGCCGGCGTCGAGCTTCAGCGGCTTGTCGGGGCCGAACTGCAGCACCGGGCTCGACGGATGGTCGGCCTCGTCGTTGGTTCTTGCAGCGCGCTGAGCGGCCATGTCCGTCCTCGATCCTGTCCCGCATCGGTCTCGACACGACGCAGTGTCCGGCCGGCGGCGGACAACAAAAAACCGGCTTGCCGTCGCAAAGCCGGTTACAGGTTGCAAACGGCCCTTTAGCGAGTTGTTTAACGTGGCTGCAAGCCGACCGGCCAAATCACCACGGAAGTCTGGCTGACCTTCTAGGACCGGAGCCGCTGTTCGTCAACGGGGGTAGCCTCTATGCCGACAGGGGCTGCCGCAGCGCCAGCACTCGACATTGCAGCCCGTGGCCTGTATTTCCGCTGCGGCCTTGAGGCCTTCTCGACGGATTTGTGACATGAAGCAGGATCAGCCCCGTCCGACGCCCCGCGTGGGCATCATGGACATCGAGGCCTATGTGCCGGGAAAAAGCAGCGCGCCGGCCGGCGTGACGAAAGTCTACAAGCTGTCGTCGAACGAAAATCCCCTGGGGCCTTCGCCGAAGGCGATCGAGGCCGCGCGCGAGGTGGCGGCGAAGCTCGACGTCTATCCCGACGGCACCGCGCGGCGGCTGCGCGAGGCGATCGGCGAGGTGCATGGGCTGAACCCTGCGAACATCATCTGCTCCAACGGCTCGGACGAGATCCTGGGGCTTCTGGCGCAGACCTATCTCGCGCCGGGCGACGAGGCCGTGTTCACCGAACACGCCTTCATGGTCTACAAGATCTACATCCAGGCGACGGGCGCCAAGCCGGTGGCGGTGAAGGAAACCGACGAGCGCGCCGATGTCGACGCGATCCTCGCCGCGGTTACGCCCAAGACGCGTATCGTGTTCCTTGCCAATCCGAACAATCCGACCGGCACCTACCTGCCGTTCAGCGAGGTGCGGCGGCTGCATGCCGGCCTGCCGAAGAACGTGCTTCTGGTGCTTGATGCGGCTTACGCCGAATATGTGCGGCGCAACGACTATGAAGCCGGCATCGAGCTTGCCGGCAGCGCCGAGAACGTGGTGATGACACGCACCTTCTCCAAGCTCGGCCTCGGCGGGGCGCGCGTGGGCTGGATGTACGGG
>NZ_RZRY01000614.1:0-3766 GCF_003998035.1 Mesorhizobium sp. M2A.F.Ca.ET.039.01.1.1
GCCGATGCCCTTCATCTATGTCGCCGGCATGTGGATGGCGGTCTTCGCCTCGATCGCCTTCACCGCGATCTATGCCTTCCGCGTCGCGGCGGAAGCGCGCCTGCTCGCCAACGCTTTGGCCGCCACCGAGCTGGTGCTGCAGCGCGAGCAGCATCTTTCGGCGCTGGACGGGCTGGCCGCCGCCGCCGCGCATGAGCTCGGCACGCCGCTGGCCACCATCACTGTGGTCGCCAAGGAGATGGAAAAGGCGCTCGGCAAGGACCCGAAATACGGCGAGGACGTCAAGCTCCTGCGCTCGCAGAGCGAACGCTGCCGCGAGATCCTGAAGCGGCTGACCAGCCTGTCCTCGGAAGGCGAAGCGCATCTGTCGCGCATGCCGCTCACCTCGCTGATCGAGGAGGTGACGGCGCCGCACCGCGATTTCGGCATCTCGATCCGGCTGCGGCCCGGCGAGCGCATCGGCCCCGAGCCGGTCGGCCAGCGCAACCCCGGCGTCATCTACGGGCTCGGCAATCTGGTCGAGAACGCTGTCGATTTCGCCCGCAAGTCGGTCACCGTCAGCTGGAGCTGGGACAATGAGACGGTCACCTTCTCCATCACCGATGACGGGCCGGGGTTCCCGGCCGAGATCATCGACCGCATCGGCGAGCCCTATATGTCGACGCGCCAGGGCACGGAGGCGGGCGGCGGCCTGGGGCTTGGTCTGTTCATCGCCAAGACCTTGCTGGAACGGTCCGGCGCCACTATCGATTTCCGCAATTCGAGCGGGCTCGGCGAAGGCGCGGTGGTGCAGGTCGTCTGGCCGCGTGGCGTCTTCCTCAACCAGGATCAGGCTTCGGCCACCATGTTCGACAATGCGTAACCTTGGCTGGATGGTGCGTAGACCTTGCAATTACCGCATGGCAGCTCTGTTGCCGGCTCTAAAAATTGGACATTGCTCTTGCGGGACTGTATCTGCGTAAAAGTGAAGCATGTCGCCCAAAATTGTGTCTGGAAAAGCGGCATGCCCGAAAAACATGGACTTCGAGCGCCTTCGCCGGAATTCGTTTCGACGGGTAGCGCTTTGGTCAATAGGGTGCCGATAAGATGAGCGGAGACGAGACGGCTGGCGCAATGGTCGAGGGCGAGGACACCTCGCTGCTCATCGTCGAGGACGACAAGCCCTTTCTCACCCGGCTCGCCCGGGCCATGGAAACCAGGGGCTTCGTGGTCGAGACGGCGGAAAGCGTCGAAGAGGCTGTCGCCAAGGCGCGCGCCCATCCGCCGGCCTATGCGGTGGTCGACATGCGTCTCGGCGACGGCAACGGCCTCGATGTCGTTGCAGCCATCCGCGAAAAGCGCGACGACGCCCGCGCCATCATCCTGACCGGCTATGGCAACATCGCCACCGCGGTGACGGCGGTGAAGCTCGGCGCCATCGACTATCTTTCCAAGCCTGCTGATGCCGACGACGTCTTCGCGGCGCTCACCCGCACCTCCGGCGAACGTGCCGCGCCGCCGGAAAACCCGATGTCGGCCGACCGCGTGCGCTGGGAGCACATCCAGCGCGTCTACGAAATGTGCGACCGCAACGTTTCCGAGACGGCGCGCCGGCTGAACATGCACCGCCGCACCCTGCAGCGGATTCTCGCCAAGCGGGCGCCGCGCTGAACAAACTTCGTCATCCTTGGGCGTAGCGCCGCAAAGCGGCGCGAAGACCCGAGGATCCATGCCGTGACCTTGGCCGAAGAATGCAGCGGAGCAGAATTCTGCACCGTTGGCACCGCTCCCATGTAACGGAATGGATCCTCGGGTCTGCGCTGCGTCGCTTCGCTCCTTGCTTCGCCCGTGGATGACGAAGCGACGGACGTTCGGCCTTGCATCGCCGCTGACGCTGCGCATCATTGGACGACAGGTTCTCGGCCAACAGGCTGGTGAGAGAGGAGCCCATGCAAGACGAACAGCCGAAATCGATCCTGCGCGAATTCCTCGACGGCGAGACCGCGGGCGGCATCATCCTGATGGCGGCCGCGGCCCTGGCGCTCATCGTCGCCAACTCGCCTTTGGCCGAGACCTATTTCGCCGTGCTCCACGCTTATCTCGGGCCGCTCAGCGTCTCGCACTGGATCAATGACGGGCTGATGGCGGTGTTCTTCCTGCTGGTCGGGCTGGAGATCAAGCGCGAGATGCTCGACGGGCAGCTCTCGACCTGGCCGCGCCGCGTGCTGCCCGGCATCGCCGCCGCCGGCGGCATGGTGGTGCCGGCGCTGGTCTATGTCCTGATCAATCGCGATAATCAGGCGGCGCTTTCCGGCTGGGCGATCCCCACCGCCACCGACATCGCCTTCGCGCTCGGCGTTCTGTCGCTGCTCGGCAGCCGCGTGCCGGCCTCGCTGAAGGTCTTCCTCACCGCCCTGGCCATCATCGACGATCTCGGCGCCGTCATCATCATCGCGCTGTTCTACACCAGCGGCCTGTCGCTCGCATACCTGGCCGCCGCCTTCGCCGTCATCGCACTGCTGGTCGTGCTCAACCGCATGCGGGCGATGAAGCTCTGGCCGTATCTGCTGCTGGGCGTCGTCCTGTGGGTGCTGGTGCTGAAGTCGGGCGTGCATGCCACGCTGGCCGGCGTCGCGCTGGCGCTCACCATCCCGCTGGAGCGGTCTCCCGGCATCAGCCACGATACTGAACATTCGCCGCTGCACCGGCTGGAGCACGGCCTGCACAAGCTCGTGCCCTTTCTCATCATCCCGATCTTCGGCTTCGCCAATGCCGGCGTCTCGCTGGGCGGCCTGAGCTTCGCGGCCCTTGTCGAGCCGCTGACGCTGGGCGTCGCCGCTGGCTTGGTCCTGGGCAAGCTGGTCGGCGTCTTCGGCTCCTCGGCGCTGGCCATCCGCTTCGGCCTCGCAGACCTGCCGGTCAATGCCGGCTGGCTGCATATGCTGGGTGTCTCGCTGCTCTGCGGCATTGGCTTTACCATGAGCCTGTTCATCGGCCTGCTCGCCTTCGTCCGCGACCCGGCGCTCCAGGACGCGGTGAAGGTCGGCATCCTCGCCGGCTCGCTGGTTGCCGCGCTGCTGGGCGCCGCCGTGCTGCTGACGGCGCCTGCGGCCGGCGCGGATGAGGATGTGGACTAGACCCTTAAGGCAAGTGGCTCCGGCGGTAGGCCAAAGGCCTCGAACAGGGCGGGGCCGAGCGGCGGGACATAGATCGTCAGCGAGGCGATCTTGCCGTCGGCGGCTTCGATGACATGCAGCGAATGCGGCCGCCAGATGGAATCCCGGCGGCCGAGCGCGTAGATGCCCACCGCCGGCTGGGCATTGGCGCCGACGGCCACCGCCCGATAGCCGGCAAAATTGCCCCAGACGCTTGCCAGGAAAGCGCCGATCGCCTGATGTCCGCGGTACCATTCCTGCCATGGCGGCATGTGGTAGATGGCGTCCTCGCGCAGCAGCTCGACGAGCCCGTCCAGATTGTCGGTCTGCCAGGCCTGCATATAGCGTTCGAGCAGCACGCCTTCGCCCGCGCTGGGCCGGGACCGCTGCGGCGGGCGCACCTGGCGTTCGCCCAGCTTGGTTCGCGCTCGCTGCAAGGCGCTGTTGATCGAGGCGGTGGTTCCGCCCAGCAATTGCGCGGTCTCGACGGCGGACCATCCGGAGCACGTCGCAAAGCAGCAGCGTCGCGCGCTGCCTGGGCGGCAGCAGCTGGATCGCCGCGACAAAGGCGAGCCGTACCGCCTCGCGAGCCTCGTAGCGCGCTTCCGGGCCGGGCCCGTCGTCGGCAATGT
>NZ_RZRY01000615.1:0-3766 GCF_003998035.1 Mesorhizobium sp. M2A.F.Ca.ET.039.01.1.1
ATGGACGACGGCGGGCAGGGTCGCCGGCGTGGCGGTGGCGGCAGCGGGTTATGTCGCGATCCGCACGGCGCGCGACTATGCGCAGCTCGAGCGCACGATCGGCCGCATCATCATCAACGCCGACAAGCCGGCGACGGCCATCAGGCCGACCATCGCCGTGCTGCAGGAGCTGGCCGACAAGTCCAAGCTGCCGTTCGACAACGTGGTGCAAGGTCTCGAAACGCTGATCGCGTCAGGCCGGTCGCTGGAGGAGGTGCTGGCTTTCCTCCCGACTGTCGCCCGCACCGCCCAGGCCTCTGGCGCCGAGATGTCGGATATCGCGCTTACCGCCGACGCGCTCGCCAACTCGCTCGGCATCACCGCCGACAAGATGCAGGAGGCCTTCGACATCCTCGCCTTCGAAGGCAAGGCTGGCAAATTCGAGCTGAAGGACATGGCCGCCGAGCTGCCGGCCATCGCGCCGGCCTTCGCTGCGCTGGGTTACAAGGGCACCGAAGGCCTGAAGCGGCTCGCCGCCATGCTGGAGATCGTGCGCAACCAGACGGGATCCTCGGCCGAGGCCGCGACCAACTTCTCCAACATCCTGCAGAAGGCCTACGGCAACGAGGTCGCCAATAACTTCAAGAAGTACAATATCGACATCCGCAGGGAACTCGACCGCACCCGCAAGGAAGGCGGCGACGTCATCGAGACGCTGGTCGAGCAGACCAACAAGGCACTCAAGGGCGACCTGTCCAAGCTGCCGCTGATCTTCACCGACATCCAGATGCAGCAAGGCATGCGCGCGCTGCTGACGCAGATGCCGGAACTGAAGAAGCATCTCGACGCGCTCGGCTCCGCATCCGGCACCGTGGCGAGGGACTTTGCCCAGATCACCGGCGATTCCGAAGGCAACTGGCAGCAGCTGATTAACAACATCCAGAAGACGGCGACCGCGCTTGGCGACCTGTCGGGCAGGGCGCTCAATCCGACGCTGGAGAAGGTGAACGACCGATTGTCGGACATGATGGCCGTCGACAAAGGCTATGAGGCCTTGCGCGGCAGCGGCCGCGATCCGCTATCCTATGCCGCCGAATTCAAGGATCGCTTCAATAAGCAGCATCCTGAGCTCGGCATGTTCGACCGCTTTACCGGCGCCTCGGCCGAGAAGGCTTTCCGGGATGCGCTGGCGCAGCTCGGCCGCGGCGAGATCAAGAACATTTTCGATGCGTTGCAGACGAAGATTCTTGAGGACCGGAAGACGCGCGAGCCCAACACGGGTATGTCGGCGGCGACCGTCCCCATGCCGACGCCGCGGCCGAAAAGCTGGGCGGAGATGACGCCCGCCGAGCGGCAGTACCAGGTTTACGCCCAGGGGCGGCATGCGCCGGCCAAGGGCGGCCAGGCCTATGTTCCGCCGTCGCCGGGCAACGCAGGCATCGGCCCGAACGTCGCCGGCTTCGACGCCGACGAATTCGAGCGCCGGCTGCAGTCCGGCGGCGCCGACGCCGGCAGCAAGATCGCGGAAGGCGGCACGCAGGCCGGCCAGAACGCCGCGCAGACCTTCACCTCCGGCGTCGCCGGGGCAGGGTCGTCGTTCGGCAAGAGCGCCGCCGCCGCCTTCATCGCCGGCGTCAGTGGGTTCCTGTCTTCCGCCAAGGCGGACCTGATGCGCCCGGTCGGCTCGCTTGGCGGCAGGACGACCGGCCAGCAGGTGCAGTCCGACACGCGCGGGCAGGCAATCGACTTTGGAGGGCCGCGCTGATGCTGATGAAGATCGGCCTGGTCGAGTGCGATCTCGCTTTCAACATCGACAAGCATGGGCGCGAGACGACGCATGACTATGCAGAAAAGCCGGTCGTCGGCGCGATGCCTCCCCTGGAAGATGTCGGCGTCGGATCGGAAACGCTCACCGTCTCCGGCCGTCTGATTCCGTCGAAGCTTGGCGGGTTGGGCACATTGAACATCCTGCGCAACGCGCAACTTGCCGGCACGCCGCAACTGGTGACCCGTGGCGACGGCAGCGTGTTCGGCTTCTACGTCGTGCAGTCGGTCAATGACGAGCATACCTTCCTCGATCACGACGGCGTCGGCCAGGTCGTCGACATCACCGTCAAGATGCAGAAATCGGCGGCGCCAGCACCGGCCGATTTCTTCGCCTCGCTGTTCTCGCTGATTGCTTAACGGAGAAAAGACCAAGTGCCTGTGTGTACCGACGCCGCTCCCCGAGGGAGGCCCGGTATCCCGGATATTGTGCCTCTCCTACCTAACGGCTACTTTAAGAGGGGAGAAATATGATTCCAGCGCTCAATAACGTAGCGTGGGCCGTCCCTGAGCGGGATGAAGTCGGCCCGGCTGGAATGGCGGGGTTACCTAGGCCGATGTATTCGAAAAGTGAGATTGTGAACGCCGGAAAGGTGCTTCGCGAAAACCTCACTCGCGATGCGATCCCGACAATTCAAGAGGCGCGCGGTCTTCACATAGTGCAGGCTTTTGCAATCGCGCATAGCTGGCGAGACGCGCACATGTTGCCCCTGCTTCGCGTGCGGATGGAACTGTCCCGCAAGCTGAAGCACGTCGAAAAGGACGCCGTCGCCGCCGCCAGACTTAAACGCATGGCGTCGATACGCCGAAAGCTTCAGCGGCCGATCACGTTGTACCAAATGCAAGATATTGCCGGATGCAGGGCAATCTTGCGATCGATGAAAGAGGTAGATCGGCTCGTTGGAGTCTATCGCAATGGAGGCACCGCGCATTCGATCCAATCGGAAGACGACTACATTTCGCGCCCGAAGAAGGATGGCTATCGAAGCCATCACTTCATCCTGAAGTTTTGCGGGAATGGCGAAGAAGAAATTTTCAACCGACAGACCGTTGAGGTTCAACTTCGCACCCGATTGCAGCACGCTTGGGCGACTGCGGTGGAATCAGTTGGGCTGATCCGCCACGAGAACATAAAGGGCGGCGAGGGTGATACGGACTGGCGTCGGTTTTTCGAGCTTATGTCGTCCGAACTAGCATATGAGGAAGACCGGGAACTAGCGCCGACTGCAGACATCCCGCGTGCGGACATTCGAAAGGAAATCCGAGATCTTTCGAAGCGAATTAAGGCGGTCTCGACCTTGGAGACGTACAATCGGGCAATTAACTTTACCGACGGGTATGGTCATACCTACGCCCGCTATTTTCTGCTCCAATTCGACTACAGCACCCGAGAGGTCTTCGTTCAACCGTTCTACAGCTACGACAAGGGAGCTGCGCGATACGTTGATGAAGAAAGGAACAACCAGAAGCGGAATACAGTTCTGGTTGAGGTCAACAAGGTCAACGATCTAAAGAAAGCGTTTCCGAACTACTTCTTAGACGTGAGCGCATTTACTGAGAAGCTGAAGGCCGTTCTGTCTCCCGGATATAAATCTAGTCAAGCTTACGATCTTTCGTGGCTGGCAGCGTATAGATAGCGCTCTTATCCGACGTAAACTCACTCAGATTTGGATTCATCATCTGCTTGAGGCACGCCTCAAGCAGATGATGAAGGAGATTTCCCTTGACAGAAACTGTCACCGTCAAGTCGGAAGGCATGACGCTATCCGCACTGTTGGCGCGGCATTATCGCAAGGTCTTTTCCGGCATGGTGGCGAAGACCTTCGCGCTCAACCAGGACCTCGCCGGGTCGGGCCCGCATCTGCCCGTCGCTCGCGTCGTCACCGTGATGACGCCGGCCGAAATGGCGGCCGAAGGCGCGGCCGCAAAGCCCGTGATTGACCTCTTTTCATGAGGAAGGGCC
>NZ_RZRY01000616.1:0-3764 GCF_003998035.1 Mesorhizobium sp. M2A.F.Ca.ET.039.01.1.1
CGGCGTAGGAGGCGATGCCCGACAGCCAGATTTTGTATTTCTGCGCATTGATCTCGGCCTTGTCGAGGCGCGCCACGCCCTTCGAGATGCTTGCCTTGATTTCGGCGCCATCGATCGGCAGGGAACCATTGGCGACGTCGTCAAGCGCGAAGAAGCCGCCTTGCTGGTTGCGCTTGAGGAAGGCCGGCAGGTCGAGCCCGTTGAGCGTGCCCGGCCCGAACGTCGCGGAGAACGATCCGTCGGCATTCTCAAAAATCGAATTCCACGCCTTGCCCGGTCCCTTGAGGATGACCGACACCGTGCCGGTGCCGGCCGGCACCAGCCGCGTCATTCCCGCCGCGGTGGCAAAGGCTCCCGTATCCACATCCGACGCCAGGAGCCGCAGCTCCACCTGCGTGCCCTCAGGCTTACGGTCGAAGCGCAGGCTGCTCTGGATGGTGCCGTTGAAGGCCGACGCGTCGGATATGTCGAAGACGGCAAGACCGTTCTTGACCTGCGCGGTCGCCGCGACGTCGGCGAGCTGCACCGGTCCCGCCATGGCATGCGCCGCCGACAGCCTGAGGTCGAGGTTGATACGGTCGGCGAAGCTGGTGTCGATGTCGCCTGGGCCGGCCTCGCTGGTGGGCGCGACGGGCGTGAAGGCCGACAGGAAAGATCTTAGATCCAGCGTATCGAAGGCGAGCGTGCCGGCGATCACCGGGCGCCCTTCCGCGAAGGAGAAATCCAGCGCTCCCATGCCCGGATTGTTGTTCAGCGTGACGGTCGTGTTCTCGAATTTCGCGCGCCCCGCCGAGGCGTTCACCTTGCTGGCGACCGAGACCGCCCCGATCGCGGCGCCCGGCGCGAGGCCGGCCTGCGACCACTCCAGCACGCGCCGCAGCGACGGGGCTGCGAACTTGGCCTGTCCGTCCAGATAGGCATTGTCCGACATCGAGGCCGTTCCGTCGAAGGAGAATGTCGCTGGTGCCGCCTTGAAGGAGAGGGTGACGGGCGCCGCGCCTCCGGCAAACAGCACCAGCGGTTTCGCCGAGGAGAAATCGAGCTGCACGGTCTCGCCGCGCCAGATTCCGGTCGCGGTCAGCGATGCATCGCTGTTCATCGCCTCCCAGTTCACCTGGCCGCTCAGGCTGCTCAGGATTTCGGTGTCCTTGCCGTCGGCCGTCGTCACGACGCGGCCATCGCGGAACTCGACGGTGCCGAACGGATCGGAAGGCAATCTGCCGAGGTCTGGCTTCTGCGGGTTGGCCGCGACCACACCGCGCGCGGTATCGATCGAGCGCGTGATGCGCCCGCCGGTCGGAAGCGGTGGCAGATAGAAGCCGTTCGCCATGCGCTGCACCCTGATCGTCGGGCGCACCAGCCTTGCGGTCGAGAAGGCGACGTCGCCCTGCAAGGCGGCCATGGCTGAGAGATCGACCTCCACGCGATCGGCCTCGACCACCGGCGGCGCGTCGGTCTCTGTCCATTGCGACAGGGTCACGTCGCTGAGGATGGCCCGAAACTTCGGCCAAACCTCGATGCGCGGCGAGCCGTCGATCGTGACCCTGAAGCCGCTCCAGGCGCTCAATTCCCAGGCGATGCGGTCGCGCACGATGCGGGTCGAGGCAATCAGCGGCAGCGCCGCGACCGCGAGCGCGATGACGAGCACGGCAACGCCGATCGCCCACACCCCGCGCCGGATCAAAGATGATGGCATTTCGCCCCGTATGCTTCTATTGCCGACAAAATCGCCCGACGGTGTAACCGAGCGCCGACGCTTTTCAAGTCTTTATGGCCTTGCGATGGCATTTGCGCAGGGACAGCCATGGGTCGCGCGAACAAAATCTTGCTCTGCTGCGCTGCAATATGCATAAGCGAACCGTACGACCCCGGTCCACGGTTGCGCGCCGTTTTTGGAACGATGGCATAGGCGATGTTGAGCTTAACTGGCTCGTTCGCGACGCGCTTTGGGAGGAGCGATCATGGCCGCCGACACACCTTTGTGGACCCCGACGCAGGAGCGGATCGACGCAGCGCCGTTAACCGCGTTCATGAAGGCCGCGGCAGCGAAGGTCGGGGAGGCTTTCTCCAGCTACGCGGAACTTCACCGCTGGTCGATCGAGCATCGAGAAGCTTTCTGGAGCCTGGTCTGGGATTTCTGCGGGCTTGTCGGCGACAGAGGCGAGCGGGGCCTCATCGACGGCGAGCGGATGCCCGGCGCGGCTTTCTTTCCTGACGCCAAGTTGAACTTTGCCGAGAACCTTTTGCAGAAGACCGGCGGCGGTCCTGCCATCGTCTTTCGCGGCGAGGACAAGGTCGAGCGCCGGCTATCCTGGAACGAGCTTCACGCGCTGACCTCGCGGCTGCAGCAGCTTTTCCTGTCGCTCGGCGTCAAGGCCGGCGACCGCATCGCCGCCATGATGCCGAACATGCCAGACACCATCGCCGCGATGCTGGCGGCGAGCTCGATCGGCGCGGTATGGTCGTCCTGCTCTCCCGATTTCGGCGAGCAGGGCGTGCTCGACCGCTTCGGCCAGATCGAACCGGTCGTCTTCATCGCGCCGGACGGCTATTGGTACAACGGCAAGGCGATCGAGGTGGCCGACAAGGTGCGCGCCGTGGTGGCCAAGCTCACCACGCTGCGCAAGGTGCTGATCGTCGATTATCTCGGCACCTCGGCCGACGTCGCCGCCACCATCGACGGGGCGACCGCGCTCGAAGAAGCGCTCTCGCCATTCGCCGCAAAGACCGTCAGCTTCGAGCGGCTGCCTTTCGCGCATCCGCTCTATATCCTGTTTTCCTCGGGTACGACCGGCATCCCGAAATGCATCGTGCATTCGGCCGGCGGCACGCTGATCCAGCATGTCAAGGAGCATCGCCTGCATGCCGGCCTGCTCGACGGCGACCGTCTGTTCTATTTCACCACCTGCGGCTGGATGATGTGGAACTGGCTGGTCTCGGGCCTCGCTTCCGGCGCGACGCTTTTGCTCTATGACGGCTCGCCTTTCTACCCCGACGGCAATGTGCTGTTCGATTTCGCCGATGCCGAGCAGATGACCTATTTCGGCACCTCGGCGAAGTTCATCGATTCCGTTCGCAAGGCAGGGCTCAAGCCGATCGCGACCCACGATCTGTCCAGCGTGCGCACCGTCTCCTCCACCGGCTCGCCGCTGTCGCCGGAGGATTTCCGCTTCGTCTATGACGGCATCAAGAAGGACGTGCATCTGGCCTCGATCTCGGGAGGCACCGACATCGTGTCCTGTTTCGTGCTCGGCGTTCCCACCGAGCCTGTCTGGATCGGGGAAATCCAGGGACCTGGTCTCGGCCTGGCGGTCGACGTCTGGGACGACGACGGCAAGCCGATCCGGCAGGAGAAGGGCGAGCTCGTCTGCACCAAGGCCTTCCCGTCGATGCCGATCGGCTTCTGGAACGACCCCGAGGGCAAGAAGTATCACGCCGCCTATTTCGAGCGTTTCGACAATGTCTGGTGCCATGGCGACTTCGCCGAATGGACGGCGCATGGCGGCATGATCATCCATGGCCGTTCGGATGCGACGCTCAATCCGGGCGGGGTCCGGATCGGCACGGCCGAGATCTACAACCAGGTCGAACAGATGCCGGAAATCCTCGAGGCGCTCTGCATCGGCCAGGATTTCGACAATGATGTCCGTGTCGTGCTGTTCGCGCGGCTGGCCGCCGGCGTGACCCTGGACGAGGATCTGGAAAAGCGCATCCGCGCCAGGATCCGCACCGGCGCCAGCCCGCGTCACGTGCCGGCCAGGATC
>NZ_RZRY01000617.1:0-3759 GCF_003998035.1 Mesorhizobium sp. M2A.F.Ca.ET.039.01.1.1
GCCATGCGCGATGGTACGGATGATGAAGCTGGCGGTGAGGTCGCCGCGCAGCCTTAGATGCTCGATCAGCGCGGCATGCTCTTCCATGCGCGTTCCCTCGATCAGCGTCACCGAGGCCTTCACGCAGGCATCGCGCATGACGCGATCGGCGCGCGCCGCCCCCATCATCGCCAGCACCAGCGGCGATCCTTTCAGGATCTCGCCGAGCTTGACCAGCAGCATATAGCGGCAGTCGGCCGGCAGGCGCCGATCTGCGATCAGCGTCTCGCGCACCAACGGCACGTGGCCATGCCGCTCAGCCATGCGGCGGAAGCTGAGCGAAGCGATCTCCGCGCCGCTGTTCCCGACCAGAGCCGCGCAGGCCTCCGGCTCGCCGATCTCGGCGATTGCGGCCGCCAGCGACATCGAGACCACCGGACGGTTGGCGATCAGCGTCTGCGTCGCCTTGTGGCCGCAGGCGACGCGCTCGACAAGATCGGCATCGGTAAGCAGCGGCGAACGCGCCAACACCAGCGCCGCCACTTCCGGCTGGTCGGCGGCCAGGGCGCTGATCACCTGCGGCGGCGCGTGATGGCTCATCGACAGCGCCTCGGCGAGCGCCAGGCGCACCTTGGCGGAAGCGTCGTCCAGAAGCAGCGTGAGCGCCGCCTCGGCGGCGCAGCGATCCTCGAACGGCAGATCGGAATTGATATAGGCTCGCGCCAGCGCGCTCGCGGCGGCGGCGCGCTCGGAAACCCTTGCCGTATCAATCCATTTTAGAAAGTGCGAAACAACCATGCCGACCAGCTACGCCCTTGCCGGAATGTCCCCGGCCCCGTTGTGAACGGTAGGCTGGAAATGGTTTACGAACGGTTCACCATATTTCTTAACCGGCTTGATGGAGACGCAGCCAACGCCTATCAAGCGATGGAATTGCGGGAGATCGATCATGGCCGGGCTTTATCTGGAAGAGTTTGTCGTCGGCCACGTCTTCCACCACACGCTGCGGAAAACTGTGACCGAGAGCGACAACATGTTGTTTTCGGTGATGACGCTCAACCCGCAGCCTTTGCACATTGATTTCGACTTCGCCGCGAAGACCGAGTGGGGCAAGCCGTTGGTCAACTCCCTGTTCACGCTGGGCCTGATGATCGGCATTTCGGTGAACGACATCACGGTCGGCACAACGGTCGCCAATCTCGGCATGAAGGAAACGGTGTTCCCGCACCCCGTCTTCCACGGCGACACCATCCGGGTCGAGACGACAGTCGTCTCCGTGCGCGATTCCAAGTCGAAACCCGATCGCGGCATCGTCGAGTTCGAGCATCGCGCCTACAACCAGAATGACGTTCTTGTCGCCAAATGCACAAGGCAGGCGATGATGCTGAAGAAGGCGGTCTGATGCGCTCGTTGCTGTTCGTGCCCGGCGATTCCGAGCGCAAGCTGGAAAAGGGATTCGAGGCCGGCGCCGACGTGGTTATCGTCGACCTCGAGGATTCCGTCGCCGGCGCGAACAAGGGGGCGGCGCGCGGGACCGCGGCCGGCTTCATCTCGAACCAAAGGCGCCGGACGGGTCCCGCCGTCTATGTGCGGGTCAACGACCTGTCCACCGGACTCACCGACGACGACCTCGCGGCCCTCGTGCCGGCAAAGCCTGACGGCATCATGCTGCCCAAGTCGAACAGCGGGCAGGATGTCCAGCAGCTCGCAGCAAAGCTTCGGGTGCATGAGGCTGAAAACGGGCTGCCGGATGGCGCCATAAGAATCCTGCCGATCATCACCGAAACCGCGTCCGGCGTGCTTGCGGCGGCAAGCTATGCCGAGGCAAGCGCGCGGCTCGCCGGCCTAACCTGGGGCGCGGAGGACTTGTCTGCCGCGATCGGCGCGCGGGCGGCCCGCGACGAGGACGGCCGCTACACCGACGTGTTCCGCCTGGCGCGCAGCATGACCATCCTGGCGGCGGGAGCGGCCGAAATCGCCGCCATCGACACCGTCTTTCCCGATTTCCGCGACATGGCCGCCTTCGAGAAGGAATGCCGCGGGGCCGAGCGCGACGGCTTCACCGGCAAGATGGCGATCCATCCGGCGCAGGTGCCGGTCATCAACGCGGCCTTCACGCCCTCCGCCGAAGCGGTCGCGCGATCGCAGGCGATCGTCGACGCCTTCGCGGCGGCGGGAAACCCGGGCGTCGTCGGCATCGACGGCAAGATGTATGACCGGCCGCATCTGCGCCTAGCCGAGCGTTTGCTGGCCCGCGCCAAGGCGTCGGGCGCCTGAGATTACCAGACCATCGGGATCAGCTTGTAGCGGACGCGCGCGGCGTAATCGTCGTATCCCCGCAGGCCGGTCCGCAACGTCTTTTCCTCGATGAAGGTGCGGATGGCGAGCAGGATGATGAAGACGAGCACCAATGCCAGGCCCCACCAGGAGCCAAGCACCAGCGCCGTGCCGGCGAAATAGAGGATAGCACCCGCATACATGGGGTGGCGTACATAGCCGTATGGACCAGTTGTGATCACCTTCTGCCCACGCTCGTCCTGGATCTTCACGACAGGCGCCGCGAAACTGTTTTCCAGCATCGTGAGATAGCAGATCCAGATGCCGACGAGCAGGACCAACATGCCGACCGCCTGCACCCAGACAGGAGCTGCCGACCAGCCGAAACGGAAGTCGAGCCCCATCAGGGCCAGCCATGCGAAAATGCCGATGAGCAATATGCTCAGCACTATCTTGTCGGCGGCTGCCTGGGTCTTCTGGATCGGCGGGCGGAGGCGTTCGTTCATCAGGCCTGGATCGCGCCGGGCGAGCGCCACGCCCATGGTAAGGCTCAGTCCGACCATCACGACTATGTACACCCAGGCTCCCCACCAGTGCAGCGTTCCTGCGGACACGAACATCAGCGCGCCCATCACACCGAACCATACGAATGTCTGCACAACCAATCTCGTGATCATGACCAACCTTCCATGACATGCCGCCCGTCGCGATTTACCGATTCCGACTGGTGGTCTATTATACCGACCGACGGTCTATAACTCAAGGCACACCCGGCACTCTGGACGAGAACGGCCGCCGCATGCACAAGGTTTCGCCATGCCTCGCATCATCAAGCATCCGGAAATCAGGCGCGAAGAACTGCTGGACCATGCCCAGGCCCTGTTCCTGACGCATGGCTACGACAAAGCGAGCCTCAACGACGTCATCGCGGCCGCCGGCGTCTCGAAAGGCGCCTTCTATCACTACTTCGCCTCCAAGGAGACGCTGCTGGAGGCATTGGCGGAGCGTTTCGCCAGGCAGGCGCTGGCCGGTGTCCAGAAGATCCTCGACGATCCGGGCCTCGATCCGCTCGGGCGCCTGAACGCGCTCCTCGCGCAGTCGCGCCAGGCCAAGGTTGAGACCGCGGCGGAAGCATGGGCGCTGTTCGAGACAATGTTCCGGCCGGAAAACCTGGTGCTGTTCCACCGCATCAACCTGGCGGCGAGCAAGTCCTTCTCGCCGATCCTGGTGGAGATCATCCGCCAAGGCGTCGAAGACGGAACATTCCGGACTTTCGATCCCGAGGGCGTTGCCGATATCGTCATGCAGTTCGGCATGGCCACGCACGACGTGATCGCCAAGGCGTTCGCCGGCGGCAGCGATGCCGACATGGACATCGCGATCGAGGCCCTGGAAAGGCGTGTCAGGCTCTACGAGATCGCGCTCGACCGCATCCTGGGACTGCCGGACGGCAGCATCCGGATCGGTGAGCCCGGCTATGTGCGCGCCGTCATGACAGCGCGT
>NZ_RZRY01000618.1:0-3758 GCF_003998035.1 Mesorhizobium sp. M2A.F.Ca.ET.039.01.1.1
CCTGGTGAACGACGCCAGGCATAGTCGGTCAAAAGGTGGAAGTCCGCGAGCAGCCAACGCTCGAAATGCTCCAGCCTCTGCCCGCGGTCGCCGGGTAGGATTGGACGGGCAGCGGATGCAAGCCTGAGCTTCTCCAGAAGCGCGGAAACGTCCGCTAAGTTTTCGGTCGGAAAGGTCGTCGGACGCTGGGCGCGGAACTCCTGGGTGAACGACCGGAGTTCGTTCTCAGCCATGTTCAAGGGCCCAAAATAGCGCTCAAGTACCATGCGGACCAGGTCCTCGTGGGCGAAGGAGCGCACCGTAACGTAAGCGAGACCGATAGAGGCCACACCGCCGCCCAAAAGCCCAAGCACGACGCGTCTCGAAACGGTGATCATGCCGGATCGATCCTCACGCGATGTGGCTCGCCGCCCTGAGAGAGAGGGCGGCAGCAGTCAGGCTGGGATTGGCGCACGAACAGCTCGGATAGGTGCTGGTACCTACGATGACGAAATTCCTCAGTTTATGGTGGATCATGTCCCGGTCGACGACAGAATCCGTGGCATCCCTCCCCATTCGCAGGGTCCCTTGAACATGCGATTCGGTTTTTGATAGGCCTCGGTCGAATATCTCCTGCACCGGCAGTGGCCGAAGCAGCTCACCGAGCCGCTGCTTGGCCTGCGCCATGCCCTCCACGGCATAATCGGAAGGCCCCGCGTAAACGACGTGGGCGTCCTCGTTCTCGTCGAGCGTGACATGGTTCTCCGGCTTGACGAGGTCTTCAGTCACGACTCTCAGCGGCAGGGTCTGCCGGAGCCGCCCTGGTTCGGGACGCATCCCATACGACCACTGGTTCTCGAAATAGACAAGTGCGGCGGCGTATTCCGACCGGTGTGGTCCGTCGTACAGGCCAAAATTCAGCCCGGTTGTGATCGTCGAGCCGTCGAAATTATCCATCCCATCGAGATAGGCCTCGAAATTCCAACCAAAGCCTTCGTGCAATCCACGTCCTACCCACTCGCCGTCGAGATCCGATCGCAGCATTATCGCCGGGCTCTGAATGGCATTCGCCCCCAGGACGAACAAATCCGCCGTGACCTGGAACTCCTTGTCCTCATTTACGAATGTAGCCGACTGGACAGATCCTCCGGTGTACTCCAGCCGGCGCACCTCCGAATTGAGGCACACCGCAACATCGGGATGTTCGAAGAGATACATGAAGCCGTTATTGGCGGTGAATTTCGCGTCGACTGGACACAGCCAGCACCGGAAGGATGCACAGCAGGCGGAGCGCTGTTCCGTCGCGATGCGTGCGCGCGCAGTCGGCATAACGAAATGCTGGCCGGGCTGCGCCGCTTTCATCATCCGGTCCGGCGCCGACATGCGATGAGGCGGCTGCGGGAAAGGCCTGGAACGCGGCATGACCGCCGCCATATCAGGATCCCCGGAAATCGACATGATCGCCTCGGCCGTGCAGTAAAAAGGCTCGAGATCGTCATAGCTGAGCGGCCAATCGAGACCGATGCCGTAGAGACTTTTCAGCCTGAAATCTTTCGGATGAAAGCGTGGCGTCTGCGCATACCAGCAGTTTGTTCCGCCCCCCAGGCCGATGGTGTAGACCCACGGCTTGCTGGAGTTGCTGGAATAGGTGCTGTCGTGCTGGACGTTGCTGTTTGAGCCGTGCTCAAGTTGCCAATCATGCGTGTTGTGGCGTCCCCATTCGAGGACGAGAACGCGCGCTTTTCTTCTCCTGGAGAACTCGTGCAAGAAGAAGACTGAACCGAAGCCGGAGCCAATCACGACAAGATCGTAGTGCTCGCCGGCGACCTGTTGGGCTCGGATGTCAAGTACCATTTATGGCCTCTTTGGCCGCTGACCCCTTCGGCTGACGCCGATGACGGTGCGATCGGGCTACCTGTAGGTCAGCGAGAAAATTTCAATGTTGCATCGCTCTGATACGCACTGCAAAATGAGTTTGCCACTAGCTAGCACGTTGGGTAGTTTGCCAAGACTTCTTGCCGCGACCTCTCCAGTCTTTCAAAAGTCGTGCCGATTGCGAGAAATGAGACTTTGAATTTTCTTTCCTCGTAATTTCAATAGCTTACGCGAAAAGCTTTGTTCTGCTAGGTGGGTTGATGTAGTCATAAACGCGACAAATCGGCAGAGTTTCTGAAACTACCGAGGCAGAAGTGTCCGGCTCCATTTGGGAGGCAAGCCAGTGGAAGGGGCTGCCCTAGCAATCATCCAGATCATCGCGCCTTGCATTCAGACGATGGGCCGTGATGCTCGGTGTTCGGCACGAAAAATCGAAAGGCCGCGCTTTGCGCCGACGCGGTCTGAAAAATAAATTTCCGTTCCCGGGCCCACCGGCGAAGGCCGTCGAAGCTGCTGTTAAGCTAGCGAGGACGGCACAACACAAACTATTCACCTGGAAGTCCCGGGGTGAGGTTGGGCACGCTTGCGATAAACGGCAATCGACACTATTGGGGAGCAGCGCGTCTGCCGTAAGCCGCTGCAGACTGCCGGAGCGGCTCGGCTACCGCTCGGGTTACTATGGCCGCACGCTTGTCATGTCACCCATGTCGGCAAGATCGGACTGCGGGTTCAGCAGGACCGGTAGGGGCGCTTCTCCACCGAGTTGTTCGAGCGCTACCAGCGCTCGGAGCGCGCTTTGGTGGCGACGCTGGCGGAGATGTATGTGCAAGGGGTGCCGACTCGCAAGGTCAAGATGATCACCGAAGAGCTGTGCGGCCATGCCTTCTCGGCCTCGTCGATCTCTGCCATCAACAAACGCCTGGACGAGAGCCTGAAGGCGCCATGGCGCCCGGAAAGAAGCAAGGTCCTGCGAAAGACGTCAGGACGCCGGAGACACGGAAAAGCTCGATAGTGGCGGACGGACGTCCTTCGCGGGAGGGTGGATGAGGCGAGGTCGTTGTGTCGCGCCGGTACCGGGCGCACCTGGTCAGGACGATGTGTAGATTGTGCCGCCTCATTCCCGTGACCACAAGGGCTGGGCGATGATGGTCGCCAAGCGGCGCGGGATGCGCAAAGCAATTGTCGCACTCGCACGTCGCCTGGGAGTCGTCATGCATCTGTCACGACCATTTCGTTACGCGAGTCATCAGCGTCTGGGCAGCCTCATAGAGCAACGTCCGCATCATGCCGTCGCCGCACAGGGATATGCAGCCAACGCGCTTGCTTTCCCCGGACTCGTTGAGCTTCGGCGTTAGTCCCAGGATAGGCGCCACCGCCTTGGAGCTTCTGAACCGCTGCGGAATGTCGATTGTCGCGACATAGGCGAGCGCCACCACGGGGCCGACACCGAGAACCGTCATCACGCGCCGGCAGGTCGCGTCATTCCTGGTGATCGTGAGCACTTTTTTGTGCACGTGAACAAATTCGGCACGCAGCTTCCACCGGGCGGCCAGCAGCGGCTCCATGATCTCTTCGAGATCGGGCATGCCTTCGAGGAGCTCGCAAATTGCGCTCGTGCGCGCGCTGAGCGAGGCTCGCAGCGTGCGAGTCGACGGCTATGCTGCCTATACGTCGTTGGCGGGAGGGACCAAATCGTCGGGAAAGATCCGCCTGGCGTATTTTCTGGTTCATGACGCGATCTATGCGATCGAGGAGACAATCCGCGGCTTGAGTGCGGACCTGCGTCGGTCGGTGCGACAATCGCTGAGCGCATCGGCGAAGCCGCTGATGGAGTCCTTAGCTCGTGGAGTTGATCGTTCGTCGTGGCGCCGCTGACCATGCGTTCGAAAGCGTCGGTTAGATAG
>NZ_RZRY01000619.1:0-3754 GCF_003998035.1 Mesorhizobium sp. M2A.F.Ca.ET.039.01.1.1
ATATCGGCCTGGCCAGCGCGGTCGCCATGAAGGTGATGGGCGGCAGCGATTCGATGATCGTCGTCGGGCTGCTTGCCGCACTTGCCTGCGGGGCGGCGATCGGTGTCATCAACTATCTCTTGATCTGGGCGCTGCGCATCCCGCCGATCATCGCGACGCTGTCAGCGAGCTTCATCATCCAGTCGGTCGACATCAGCTACGGCCGCGGCCTGCAGATCAAGCCGCCGCCGGGCTTCGCCGACTTCACAAATTGGCAGGTGCTGGGCATACCCGTGCTGGCGATGCTGACTGTGCTGTTCACGATCGGCGCCGCACTTGCGCTGCAGCGCATGATCTACGGCCGCTCGGTGCTGGCGATCGGCCAGAACATCCGCGCCGCCTGGTTGGCCGGCGTCCATGTCGGCCGCATCCGCTTCCTCACCTACACGCTGTGCGGGGCGCTGGGCGGCATCGACGGGGCGCTGCTCGCCGGTTACTTCCGCGGCGCCAATGTCGATATCGGCAACGAATACCTGCTCGCCTCGATCGCGGTCGTCGTCATCGGCGGCACCTCGGTCGCCGGCGGCAAGGCGAACGTGCCGGGCGTCTGGGGCGCCGGCCTGTTCCTGGTGCTGCTGCTCACCATGCTCAACACATTCGGCGTCAGCGCCGGCGTGCGGCTGGTGCTGACCGGGCTGATCATCGTCGGGGTGATCACCGCGGCCGGCGGCGAGAAGGCCGTGCGGTAACAGCTTCCGCCGGCCATCTCCCGATGAGGCAAGCGGTTCGCGCTATTTCGCTGCCTTTGCCCGCGCGATCGCGTCGACGATCATCTTCTTGGCGTATTTGGAATCGTGCCAGCCCTCGATCTTGACCCATTTGCCGGGCTCGAGATCCTTGTAGTGCTCGAAGAAGTGCTGCACCTGCTGTCGCGTGATTTCCGGCAGATGCGTGTATTCGGTGACGTTCTCGTAGCGCAGCGTCAGCTTGGGCGAGGGGACGGCGATCACCTTCTCGTCCTGGCCGGCATTGTCTTCCATGATCAGCACACCGATCGGCCGCACATTGATGACGCAGCCCGGCACCAGCGCGCGGGTGTTGCAGACCAGAACATCGATCGGGTCGCCGTCGCCCGACAGTGTGTGCGGCACAAAGCCGTAATTGCCGGGATAGCGCATGGAGGTGTGCAGGAAGCGGTCGACGAACAAGGTGCCGGCCTCCTTGTCCATCTCGTATTTGATCGGCTCGCCGCCGATCGGCACCTCGATGATGACGTTGATGTCGTCGGGCGGGTTCTTCCCGATCGGCACGGCTTCGATACGCATGGCTAAATCCCTCTTTCGATTGAAAAGACCGATAGCGGGGGACGCGTCATGGTGCAATGCGGCGATTGGTGCTGAATGCTAATGAAAGCGCACAGTTTGTGATGGGCTGTAACCTAGCCGATGCTAGTCGTTCCAGACGAAAGCGACCTTCTTCAGCGCCTTCTGCTCGAAGACCTCGACGCCTTCGGCGATATCGCGGCCGCCATTGCCGGCATAGAAGGCCAGGGCGTTGTGATTGTCTTCCAGCGCCCACACCACAAGGCCGCGCAGGCCGTGGTCGGCAAGCCTGGCCTTGGCTGCCTTGAACAGGCGGCTGCCCAGCCCGATGCCCTGATATTCGGGCCGCAGATAGAGCTCGTAGATCTCGCCCTGCTGCCTGAGCTCGCGGGCGCGGTTCTTGCCGATCGTCGCATAGCCGGCGACGGTCCCGCCGATCTCGACAACCAGCACGGTGGCGGCGCGGCGAATCGCGTTGGCCCACCAGTCGACGCCGCGGCGGTTGATCATCGAGGTCAGCGTGCGGTGCGGGATGATGCCGGAATAGGCGCCGCGCCAAGCCTGCTGGTGCACCTCGGCGATGGCGCTCGCGTCGCGCGGCTCTGCCTTCCGGATGTCGATGGTCAGCGTGTTCATGATTGGTTAACCATAAACCCGCATCGGGCGATTGCAAAGAGTCCGCCAACACGCCTCGACGCTTTCGCACAGGCGGAAGGTGCATCCGCCGACGAGGCCTAGAGCCGGATGATTTCGGGTCTGTTCGACCTGAAATCTGAATCCGTCTCTAGATCCAAGAGATAGAGCATGATGTCATCCGAAAACCGCTTCACGCTTTTCGGCATCATGCTCTGGTCAGATCTCGACGAGATGATCGTCGAGCTCGTTGGCGTCGCCTTCGGTGACCGGGAAATGCTCGGCGAGCACGGCGCCAACCGTGGCGACAGCTTTGACGAAGCCGTCGGCCAGCCGGTTGTCGCCGGCATGTTTGGTCAGGTCGCGCACAACGCCGTCCCAGACATGCTGGCCGACCTTGGCGTCGATGCCGGAATCGGCAACGACCTCGGCATATCGCTCGGCGATGGAGACGAAGATGAGCACGCCGGTGCGCGCGCTCGTACGGTGGACGTTGCGCGCCAGGAACTGCTTCATCGCGTTGGCGTGCGCGGCCTGATAGCGCAGCCTTCGCGGTACGAAATGAATGCGCAAGGCGGGCAGGAGCCAGAGCAAGGCAAGCGCCGAGGCGAACGCCAGCAGTTGCGCCAGCACGAAATGCGGCAGCCGGATGGTCAGCCACAAGCCCTCCAGCCCGTAGGCGACGGCGAGGCTGGCGATGAACAGGCCGATCGTCGTTGTGAAAGCGGCCGGAAAGAAGTAGCCCTCGCTGGCGCGAGCGACGACACAGTAGATCTCGCCGTCGGTCTTCAATTCGGCCGTGCGGATCGCCTCGGCGATGCGGTCATGGTCCTCGGCGCTGATCGGTCGCGTTGCCATGGTGCCTCACCAGCTTCCCGAAGAGCCGCCGCCGCCGGACGAACCGCCGCCGCCGGAAAATCCGCCGCCGCCCGAGGACCAGCCACCGCCGCCTGACGACCAGCCGCCGCCCCCAGACGACCAGCCGCCCGAGGAAGAACGCCGGTTCTGATCGAAAGTCATGCCGAGCCAGCGGTAGCGGCCCGGCCCGATCTTCTGGCCGAAGATCGGCGGCAACACCGTCATTGCTATGCCGCCGAAGAAGATCAGCGCCCAGATGGTGATGAAAATGGCGAAGAACAGGTCGTCGGAATTGAACGGCGCCTGCTCGTTGCGCTTGCCGCGCGCCTCCAGTTCTTCGGGATTGCCCTCCAGCACCATGATCATGTCGTCGACGGCCTTGGTGATGCCGCCGGAGAAGTCACCGGCGCGGAAGGCCGGCACCATGTCGTTCTCGATGATCAGCTTGGTGTGCAGGTCGGTCAGCGTGCCTTCGAGCCCATAGCCGACCTCGATGCGCATCCTGCGGTCGTTCGGCGCCACCAGGAGCAGCACACCGTTGTTTTCCTTGGCCTGGCCGAGCTTCCAAAAGCGGAACAGCCGGTTGGCGTAAGGCTCGATCTCCTCGCCGCCGAGGCTGGGGATGGTGGCGACGACGATTTGGTCGGAGCCCTTGGTCTCGAAGTCGGCAAGCTTCTGGGTCAGCGCCGCGCGGGTGCCGGCATCGATGATGCCGGCATTGTCGA
Source organism: Mesorhizobium sp. M2A.F.Ca.ET.039.01.1.1 (assembly GCF_003998035.1). Taxonomy (NCBI): domain Bacteria; kingdom Pseudomonadati; phylum Pseudomonadota; class Alphaproteobacteria; order Hyphomicrobiales; family Phyllobacteriaceae; genus Mesorhizobium; species Mesorhizobium sp. M2A.F.Ca.ET.039.01.1.1. The sequence continues at coordinate 3,518 of NZ_RZRY01000619.1, forward strand.
CGACGCGGCCGGTCAGCGCGGGGAGGTCGGCAGCGAGCGCGGCGAGGGGGAGGAGGAAGAGGCAGAAGATGCTGGCAAGGAGGCCAAGCAATGAGAGGTAGGCGCTCTGTCGCCCCCCTCTCTGTCCTGCCGGCGCCGGCCCTTCGCTGTCGCTCCGGGCGTTCGTCGTTCGGAAAGCCAAGCAATTGGCTTTCCGTCCGCTACGCGGACCACTCCTCACCCCCCTCAAGGGGGGAG
>NZ_RZRY01000061.1:0-16655 GCF_003998035.1 Mesorhizobium sp. M2A.F.Ca.ET.039.01.1.1
TCGAAGACGATCAGGTCGGGTTCGGAGCACAGCGCCATCGCCGTCATGACGCGCTGCAGCTGACCGCCGGAGACCTGGTGCGGGTAGCGCTCGCCGATCGTTTCGGGATTGGGCAGGCTGAGCTTCTTGAACAGCGCGACGGCCCGCTTCTCGGCTTCGGCGCGCGTCGCGGTGCCATGCAGCATGGCCGCCTCGACCACCTGGTCGATCAGCTTATGGGCCGGATTGAAGGCGGCGGCCGCCGATTGCGCGACATAGCAGACTTCGCGTCCGCGCAGCGCCCGCACGCCCTTGGGGCCGGCTTTCAGGATGTCGCGGCCGTTAAGGATCACCTCGCCGCCGGTGATGCGCACGCCGCCACGGCCATAGGCCATGGACGACAGGCCGATGGTCGATTTGCCGGCGCCGGATTCGCCGATCAGGCCGAGCACCTTGCCCTTTTCCAAGGTCAGCGAGACGTCGTGGACCAGCGTGATCGTCTTCGGCGCTTCGCCAGGCGGGTAGACGGTCGCCTCGATGCGCAGGTTGCGGATATCGAGGAGCTTGCCTGAATTTGCCTTGGTGTCGGCCATCAGCCGCGCCCTCCCTTCAGGCTCGTCGTGCGGTTGAGCACCCAGTCGGCGACGAGGTTGACCGAGATCGCCAGCACCGCGATCGCGGCCGCCGGGATGAGCGCCGCCGGAATGCCGAAGACGATGCCGTCCTTGTTTTCCTTGACCATGCCGCCCCAGTCCGAATCCGGCGGCTGCACGCCGAGGCCGAGGAAGGAGAGCGCTGACAGGAAGAGCACCGCGAAGATGAAGCGCACGCCGAGCTCCGCCACCAACGGCGACAGCGCATTGGGCAGGATTTCGCGGAAGATGATCCAGGCCTTGCCTTCGCCGCGCAGCTTCGCCGCTTCGACATAGTCCATGACGTTTATGTCGACGGCGACGGCGCGCGACAGGCGGTAGACGCGGGTGGAATCGAGGATGCCCATGACCAAGATCAGCGTCAGCGTGTTGGTCGGCAGCACCGACAGCACGACGAGGCCGAAGATCAGCGTCGGGATCGACATCAGAAGGTCGACGAAGCGCGACAGCAGCGTGTCGAACCAGCCGCCGAAGACAGCCGCCGTGAAGCCGAGGATTGAGCCCAGCGAGAAGGACAGCGCCGTCGCCGCCACCGCGATCTCCATGGTGATGCGCGCGCCATAGATCATGCGCGAGATCAGATCGCGGCCGAGATTGTCGGTGCCCAGCCAATGCGCCGCCGACATAGGCTCCCACACGTCGCCGACGATCTCGCCATTGCCGTGCGGCGCGACCCAGGGCGCGAAGATGGCGCAGAACGCAAAGAAGCCGGTCAGGATTAGCCCGATCCAGGCGGTGAACGGAATTTGTCGTAGCGCCATTCGCTTCAGTTCCCCCTCTGGTCGTCCTGCATCCGGCCCGTCATTTCGGATGCTCTCGTCACTTCGGATGCCTGAGCCGCGGATTGGCCACGATGGCGGCGATATCCGCGACGATGTTGAGCGAGATGTAGACCGCGGCGAAGATCAGGCCGACCGCCTGCACCACCGGCACGTCGCGTTTGGCGACATGGTCGACCAGATACTGTCCCATGCCCGGATAGACGAAGATCACCTCCACCACGACGACGCCGACGATGAGATAGGCGAGATTGAGCATGACGACATTGACGACCGGCGCGATCGCGTTCGGAAAAGCATGCTTACGGATGATGTCGAAGGGTTTCAGCCCCTTGAGCTCGGCCGTCTCGATATAGGCCGACTGCATGACATTGAGGATCGCCGCGCGCGTCATGCGCATCATATGGGCGAGCACCACCAGGGTGAGCGCCGTGGCCGGCAGCACCACGGCCTGCAGCCTTTCGAGGAAAGGCGTGGAATCATCCACCGTCGAGATGCTCGGGAAAATCTGCCAGTGCACCGCGAACACGAAGATCAGCACATAGCCGATGAAGAATTCCGGGAACGATGTCGAGGCCAGGGCCAGGCCGGAGATCAGCTTGTCGACGAAGCCGTTGCGGTAGCGCACTGCAATCAGCCCAAGGATGACCGCCAGCGGCACAGCGACGATCGCCGCGCACGCGGCCAGGAAAAGCGTGTTCTTCAGCCGGGTGCCGATCGAGCTTGCAATGTCGAGCCCGCTCGACTGCGCCGTGCCGAAATCGCCATGCAGGATGCCCCACAGCCAGTGCACGTAGCGCAGCCATGCCGGGTCGTTGAGCCCGAGCTGTTCGCGCAGGTTCGCCAGCGCCTCCGGCGTTGCCGACTGGCCGAGGATCGCCTGGGCGACGTCGCCCGGCAGGATCTGCGTGCCGGCGAAGATCAGCACCGAAACGGCGAACAGAAGAACCAGGCCCAGCAAGATACGCTGAGCGACCAATCTCAGGATCGGAGACGACATCGGCTACCTGCAATGGTGAAGAAGGGACGGTGCCCGCCTTTCAGGCAGGCCATGAAAGCCGGAAGGGCCGGCTCGCGCCGGCCCTTTCCTATCCTTCGTCAAGCCTGCAGCCAGCACTCGATCAGCGCGTGGCCGTTGCTGAGTTCCTGCGCCGGGTTGTCGACCCAGCCTTCGACGCCCTTGCCGGTCGCGTCGACGAACTGGTTGAAGAACGGCACGATCAGGCCGCCTTCGTCGCGCATGATCTCGCCCATGTCGCGGTAGATCTTCTTGCGCTTGGCTTCGTCGAGCTCGCCGCGCGCCGCAAGCACCATCTTGTCGAAATCCGGCCGCTTGAAGCGCGTGTCGTTCCAGTCGGCGGTCGAGAGATAGGCGGTCGAATACATCTGGTCCTGCGTCGGACGCCCGCCCCAGTAGGAGAGCGAGAAAGGCTGCTTGTTCCAGACTTCCGTCCAGTAGCCGTCGCCCGGCTCGCGCTTGATCTCGATCTTGATGCCAGCCTTGGCGCAGCTCTGCTGGTAAAGCTGGGCGGCGTCAACGGCGCCAGGGAAGGCGACGTCGGACGTGCGCAGCAGGATCGAGCCGCTATGGCCGGACTTCTTGTAGAGCGCGGCGGCTTTTTCCGGATCGAACTTGCGCTGCTCGAAATCCTCTGCGAACAGCGGATAGGCCTTGTTGACCGGCATGTCGTTGCCGACCTCGCCGTAGCCGCGCAGGATCTTGGTCAGCATCTCCTCGCGGTCCATGGCAAGCTTCAGCGCCATGCGAAGGTCGTTGTTGTCGAAGGGCGCGGTGTCGCAGAACATGTTGAACGGATAGAAGCCGCGGCCTGAGGCGGCGCGGATGGTGACGCCGGGCAGCCGCTTGACCAGGTCGACGATCTTCGGTTCGACGCGGTTGATCATGTTGACCTGGCCGCCCTGCAGCGCAGCCATGCGGGCCGTCGGGTCGTTGACGACGATGATCTCGACCTGGTCGGCATGGCCGTATTTGTCGGCCTGCCAGTAATTGGCGAAGCGCTCTCCGCCATGCTTCACGCCGGGCTGATTGACGGTGACCTTGTACGGGCCGGTGCCGATGCCGGCATCCGGCTTATCGTTGCCGCCATTCGGCTGGATGATCAGGTGATAGTCCGCCATCAAATAGGGGAGGTCGGCGTTCGGGTCCTTCAGCGTGACCACGACATTGCCTCCATCGGCCTTGATGGTGTCGATGCTCTTCAGGACGCCCAGCGCGCCCGACTTGGATTTTTCGTCGCTGTGGCGCTTCAGCGTCGCCACCACGTCGTCCGGCGTCACTTCCTTGCCGTTGTGGAACTGAACGCCCTTGCGGATCTTCATCGTCCAGGTCTTGGCATCCTTCGAGCTGCCGATCTCCTCGGCGATGAGATATTCGACGCCGCCGCCCGGCGCGAGCTCGACCAGCGTTTCGCCCCAGCACTTGCCGAAGGCGAACGGAACCTGGCTGAGGAAAGTCGCGGGATCGAGGCTGTTGGTGGATTCACCGCCCTGCAGGCCGGCTTTCAGCGTGCCGCCCTTGACCGGGCCGGCAGCGCGCACGGCGCTGGAGAGCAGCGAGTTGGCGAAAGTGGCGGTGACGCCAAGCGCGGCGGCGCGACCGAGAAAGTCGCGACGGCTAAGTTTCCCGGCCGCGACTCGCCGGCTGAGATAGTCGAGTTCGTTGGACATTATGGTTCCTCACTCTGGGTATGCGACCTTATGGTCGTTTCTTCTATTGGAGGAGATAATGACCGTAAGGGAAAGCGGCAGGCAAGACCGAATGCGACATGCGGTGGCGTAAATCGCATGTCGCGTTTGGACCAATCTTGCCTCCGCTCAAACCAGGGAGCGGGGAATCGTCTGCTCGAAATCGCGTTCGAAGATCAGCTTTTCGCCCTCATAGGCTTCGATTCTGGCGCTGACGATGAAGCTCTCTGCGTCCGATCGCATGTCGGCAAAGGTTTCGGTCCGCACCGACCATTCATCGCGCGACAATGTCTGCGTCCAATGCGTGGCTCCGGTGGCCGACAGCGGATCGTCGGGATGGATCGCCCATGTCTCGCGTACGATGCTGCCATTGACCAGCCCGTGGTCGAGATCGCGCACCGCGCCGAAATCGTCGGTGATGGAAAGCGTGACCGTGCCGGTCTTCTCGTCGCGGTCGATATGGCGTTCGGAACTCGTCGGCCTGATCGTCTCGGTCGCCCAGGGCGTCGCGCCTTCCGGCTCAGGGAACGAAACCTCATTGCCTTTCGCCAGCGGCCGCAGCGGCAGCTTCAGCGTGGCCTTCGCAAGATCGAGTTGCACCGGTTCCGGCGAGGGCCAGATCATCGGCCAGTAGGCGGTCGAAACGGCGACGCGCAATTTATGGCCGGCCGGCACGCGGTAGGCGCATTGGTCGAGCACGACGCGCGCCGAAAAGGTCTGCCCTGGCACCAGCGCCTGCGGGAACTCATGCGAGTCGCGGTGGGTCAAATTGAGCAAGCCATAGGAGATCAGTTCCGAGGCGCCGTCCGGGTGCACATCGCAGAGACGCACCGCGATGTTGGCCTGCGGCCGATCGGAGGCAACTCGGACCGCGAGCTCCGGCGCGCCGACGATGTCGATCGCCTCACCGAGCTCGGGCTGGTCGAAGCAGACCGACAGCGCGTCGTCGGGGCGTTGGTCGCCGGGCAATTCCGGCCCGAAGGTGAAGGGAAAATACTCGCCGCCGGCGAGGCCGCAGGTCTGCGGCGAAGCGACGATCAGGGGTTTGCCGCCATTGGCGATAAGCTCGATCGCCTCGACCTTGATGTTTGAGGACGGCCATTCCTGCTCCGCCACCCAGCGGCCCGGCCGTTCCGGGTGCCAGCGCGCCGGCCGCACGCTGTCCATCACATAGGCGCGGTAGTCCGGATCGGCCTCGACGCCGGTCGCAGCACCCTTTAGCCAGCGGTCCCACCAGCGCAGCGCCTCCTGCAGGAAGCCGATCGCCGGATTGGGTCCGGCGTAATGCGGGTATTTGTGGATCCAGGGGCCGACGATGCCTTTGACCGGCGACTGGATGCCGGTGACGAGATTGGAGATCGTGTTGCGGTAGCCGTCATGCCAGCCGCCGATCGACAGCACCGCCGCTTTGACCGCCGAAAAATCCTCACAGATCGAGCCGCGCTTCCAATAGGCGTCGCGGTGCTGGTGACTGAGCCAGAGCGGCAAAAGGAAGGCCTGGTTCTCCAGCCGGCTGAGCCATAAGTCGCGCCAGCGGTTGCCGCCGGCAATCGCCGGATCCGGCGGCCGTGACGAATAGGACAGCATCGTCGAGGCCCAGCCGAAATTTTCCAAGAGCAGGCAGCCGCCCTTGTAATGGATGTCGTCGGCATAGCGGTCGACGGTCGAGCACAGGCTGATCACCGCCTTCAGCGCCAGCGGCTGTTTCGCCGCCACCTGCAGGCAGTTGAAGCCGCCCCAGGAGATGCCCATCATGCCGACATTGCCGTTGCACCAGGGCTGCGCCGCCGCCCAGGCGATGACGTCGCAGGCGTCCTGCAGTTCCTGCTCGGAATATTCATCGTCCATCAGTCCTTCGGAATCGCCATTGCCGCGCATGTCGACGCGGATCGAGGCATAACCGTGCCCGGCGAAATAGGGATGGGTGAGCTGGTCGCGAAAAATGGTGCCGTCGCGCTTGCGGTAGGGCAGATGCTCGAGGATCGCGGGCACGGGATTGTCGGCGGCATCCTCGGGCATCCAGATGCGCGCCGACAGCCGGCAGCCATCCGGCATGACGATGCCCATATCGGGAAATTCGACGACTTTGCGGGGGAATTCTGTGACGGTTTTCATGGGGCGCATAACGCTCCGCGGCGCACCGACTTTCAATCGCCATTCGCGACTGGAGCATCAAAAAATGCGACCTGGGTCGTTAGCGCAATTCGTCGAGCAATTCGGGGTGTTTTTCGAGCAACGTCATCAGCTGAATGGTCGGGCCGCTCGGCTCGATCAGACCTCGCTCATATTTGTCGAAGGCATTCTCGCCGACTTTGAACAGGGAACCCGCCTCACGCTGCGACAGCTTGAGCTTTGCGCGCATGCGCCGGATGGTTTCTGGCGCCGGCAGGCCGTCGATCTTTTCCTTGAGAATGCGCAGGGCGGCATCAACGGCAGCCATATCCTCCCCGACATGCACGCCGTCTCCGTCCGAAGCCGAAGCCGGATAGTAGCCCGGCAGGTCGACAACCATGCTCTCGCCTTTGTAGGTCACGGTGAACGGACGTACCCCGCGCGTCAGGATCTCTCCGGTTTCGGGAGAGATCATGGTTTCACTGGTTTCTGGCGCCATGTCATTTCTCCTTGAATGCCATGACCATGAATTCGGTCACGACATCAGCCTGGAATTTCACATAGAGAAGCATGTCGCGCGCCGGCACGTGATAGACATCCTGCCAGACCCGGTGATCGGCGAAGGTCGTCATCGATTTCACGAACATCTTCCGCGTCATGCCATCGATCACCTCGACAATGCCGGCGCGATCGAAACCAAGGCCGACCGCATCGCGCAGGGCTGACGTTGTGATAGCCAACGTGTCGACAGACCCGAACGTGGTCTTGATCGCCTCAAGATCGTAGGTGGGCCTGCGTTTCTCCATGACTCAATATGCCACCATAAAGGTGGCAATTCAAGGTAGGTGCAGTGGAAACGATTCAGTTCAGCGGAATGTCGTTCTCCGCCTTGCTCGCTTGGTAAGCGTCGGACAGCTCGTCATAGCGCTCCGAAATCCTGCCGATCCTTGCCTCCAGCCGCTTGCGCTCGGCTTCGGGCAGGGCGCGCACCAGCCTGCGAATGGAAAAGCTTTTCCAATAGGCGTTCTCGGCATTGTAACCGCCGGGGTCCAGGGTGAAGACCTCTTTCAGGATTTTGAGATCGTGCGGAATGGCGAAGCTGTCGCGCGAATCCTCGTGGCTGAACAGATAGTAGAAATTGTCGAAGCCGGTCCAGGTGATCGCTGACAGGCAGAGCGAGCAGGGCTCATGCGTGGCGAGAAACAACGCATCCTGGGTGTCGACGCGCTCAGCCTTCGGCATCTCATAGAAACGCTTCAGGCAATGCACCTCGCCATGCCAGAGCGGATTTTCCATCTCGTTGTTGGTCTCGGCCAGCACCAGCGAGCGGTCGTCCTTCCTGAGGATCGCGGCGCCGAACAGCTTATTGCCATGGGCGACGCCTTGCGCCGTCTTTGGCACGATGTCGTGCTCGATCACGTCGAGCAGGCGGTCGATCAGCGAAACGTCGGTCATGGAAGGGCTTTCAGGGAAGGTGGATCTCGTAAGGGTGCGAGAAGTGAAATTCCTCGAGATTGGAGCCGTCGCCGGCGCGGTCGACGATCAGGAAATCCTGTTCCTCGCCGATCGGCGTCAGCACGCCATGCCACAGGTTGCGGCGGTAGTTGATGCCCTGTCCGGGTCCGGCGAGGAAGGCGTGCGGCTCACCCGGGCCGTCCTTGGTGTCATGGCAGACGACCACCAGAAAGGGCCGCGGCGACAGCGGGATGAAGGCCTGGCTGCCGAGCGGATGGCGTTCGACCATGGTGAGCTTCAGCGGCATCTCGTAGGGCGTCCCGCGCACCATCGAGATCAGCACCCGCGCGTTCGGGCCGGCCGCTTCCGCCGTGGCCAGGTCGTGATAGCGCATCGCCTTGCCGCCATTGATCGGGTAGCGGTTGTCGCCGCCCATGTCGATGACTTCGCCGAAAGGCGCAAAGTTCTCGCGGGTCAGTGGCTTGGCAACGATGCGGCTCACCGCGCCTTGCCCCCGAGATAGCCGCCCCCAAGATAACCGTTAAGCCTGGCGTGGCGGTTGACGTCCTTGTAGAGCAAATAGCGGAAATTGCCGGGTCCACCGGCATAGCAGGCCTGCGGGCAGAAGGCGCGCAGCCACATGAAGTCGCCGGCCTCGACCTCGACCCAGTCCTGGTTGAGCCGGTAAACAGCCTTGCCTTCGAGCACGTAGAGCCCGTGCTCCATCACATGGGTCTCGGCGAACGGTATGACCGCGCCCGGCTTCAGCGTGACGATGGTGACATGCATGTCGTGGCGCATATCGGCCGGATCGACGAAGCGGGTCGTTGCCCAGCGCCCTTCCGTGCCCGGCATCGGGCTCAGCGCGACGTCCTGGTCGCTGGAGAAGAAGGCTTCCGGCACGTCGAGGCCGTCGACAGCCTCATAGGCCTTGCGGATCCAGTGGAATCGGGCAGCGGCGCCGCTCTCGTTGCGCACCGTCCAGCCGCTGGACGGCGGCAGGAAGGCGAAGCCGCCGGGGGCAAGTACATGCTTTTTGCCGGCCAGCGAAACGGTGATCTCGCCTTCGACGACGAACAGCACGCCCTCGGCGCCGGCGTCGAGTTCGGGCCGGTCGCTGCCGCCGCCCGGCAGGACCTCGACGATATATTGCGAAAAAGTCTCGGCGAAGCCCGAAAGCGGCCTTGCGATGATCCAGGCCCTGGTCTTGTCCCAGAACGGCAGCGGACTGGTGACGATGTCCTGCATGACGCCTTTGGGAATGACCGCATAGGCTTCGGTGAAGACGGCGCGGCCGGTCAAAAGCTCGTTCTGGCCGGGATGGCCACCCTGCGGCGCGTAATAGGTTCGCTCGGCAGTCTTGATCATATCCATGGGGTCCTGACCCTCAGAGCAATTCCAGTGTAAAGGGGTTGGATTCGGCGACTTCGCCCAAGCCTTCCGTCCGGAATTGCGTAAAAACAAACATCAGAGTGGGAGCATGTCTTTCAGGCGAAGCAACGCGATGCGTTCGACCTGTTTGCAGGCGGTTTCCAACTCGGTGCCGCGGCTGTTGCCGATCCGCGCCTCGAACTCCGCCAGGATTTCGTCCTTGGACTTGCCCTTGACCGCGATGATGAAGGGAAAGCCGAAGGTGGTGACATACGCGGCGTTGAGTTTCGAGAACAGCTCGCGCTCCTTGTCGGTCAGCGCGTCGAGCCCGGCGGAGGCCTGCTCCCTGGCCGATTCCGGCGTCAGCCGCTTGGCCGCCGCCAGCTTGCCCGCAAGGTCGGGATGGGCGTTGAGCACGGAAAGACGCTCGGCCTCCGTCGCCGCGCGGAAGACCCGGCAGAGCGCGTTGTGCAGGCCGCCCGCGCTGTCATGCGCCGGCCCAAGCTCCAGTTCGTAGGCGCGCTCGGCAATCCAGGGCGAATGCTCGAACACGCCGCCAAAGGCGTGCACGAATTCCTCGAACTCCATCCTGGACGGCCGCAGCGCCGGCGCCTGATAGGGATGCTTCTCGCGCCAGTGTTTGGCGATGTCGATGCGCCGGGTCAGCCAGACCTTGTCATGCGACTTAACATAATCGACGAAGCGCTTCAGCGCCGCTACCCGACCGGGGCGGCCGACCAACCGGCAGTGCAGGCCGATATTCATCATGCGCGGCCGGCCTGCCTTGCCGTCGGCGTAGAGCGTGTCGAAACTGTCCTTCAGATAGGCGAAGAACTGGTCGCCGGAGTTGAACCCTTGCGGCGTCGCGAAGCGCATGTCGTTGGCGTCGAGCGTGTAGGGGATGATGAGCTGCGGCGTCTCCAGCCCGTCGCGGTCGAACCAGTAAGGCAGCTCGTCGTCATAGGTGTCGGAGACATAGTCGAAGCCGCCTTCCTCGGCGACGAGCCGCACCGTGTTCACCGAGGTGCGCCCGGTATACCAGCCGGTCGGCCGCGCGCCGGTCACCTCGTAATGCAGCCGGATCGCCTCATCGAGGTCGCGCTTCTCATCCTCGGCCGCATGGTCGCGATAGTCGATCCATTTCAGGCCGTGCGAGGCGATCTCCCAGCCGGCTTCCTGCATTGCGACGACCTGATCGGGCGAGCGTGCGAGCGCGGTGGCGACGCCGTAGCAGGTCACCGGCACCTGCGCTTCGGTGAACAGCCTGTAGAGCCGCCAGAAGCCGGCGCGGGCGCCGTATTCATAGATCGACTCCATGTTCCAGTGGCGCTGGCCGACCCACGGCGCTGCGCCGACGATCTCGGACAGGAAGGCTTCCGAGGCCTTGTCGCCGTGCAGCACACAGTTCTCGCCGCCTTCCTCGTAGTTGACGACGAACTGAACCGCGACGTGCGCGCCGCCAGGCCATTTCGGGTCCGGCGGATTGGCCCCGTAACCGCGCATGTCCCTATCGTAACGCATTGTCGCTCCTGCCCGATGGTTGCGATTAAGATATCGAAAGGAGTGCGCATGCATTCCCCCGAAAATTTTTGAAAGTGCTTTTTGCCCCGCTCCGCTCGACCGGGGCTTATGCATCGCCTTTAATTGGCGCACAATTGATCTGAGATTGTACCGAGACGGGAGGCCGCCAGTGGCAGAAACGTCGAAAGCCGATGGCGGGCGCCTGACCACCCATGTGCTGGACACCGCGACCGGACGGCCGGCAAAGGGCCTGTCGATCGAGCTTTTCCGCATCGAGGCCCAGAGCCGCACCCATCTCAAGACCGTCGCCACCAATGACGATGGTCGCTGCGACGGGCCGCTGCTCGCCGGCGCCGAGTTCCGCACCGGCGAATATGAGCTGGTCTTCGCCGCCGGCGACTATCTGCGTGGCCAAGGCATCAGCTTGCCTGAGCCTGCTTTCCTCGACATCGTGCCGATCCGCTTCGGCATGGCAGAAGCGCGGCACTATCACGTCCCGCTCTTGATTTCGCCCTATGGCTACTCGACCTATCGGGGGAGTTGAGACATGGCCGATACCAAGGTCCGCACCGAGATACGTTTCATCCTGAACGGCGGCGACGTGGCTCTCACAGACGTCGCGCCCGATGCGACCCTGCTCGACTGGCTGCGGCTCAACCGCTCGCTGCGCGGCACCAAGGAAGGCTGCGCCGAGGGCGACTGCGGCGCCTGCACGGTGCTGGTCGGCAAGCTTGCCGGCGACGGCCTGGTCTATGAAAGCGTCAATGCCTGCATCCGTTTCGTGGGTTCGCTCGACGGCACCCATGTCGTCACTGTCGAGCATCTGCGCGGCGAGCCTGGTAAGTTGCACCCCGTGCAGCAGGCGATGGTCGATTTCCACGGCTCGCAATGCGGCTTCTGCACGCCGGGCTTCGTCATGTCGCTCTACGGGCTGTGGATGAAGACGCCCGATCCGTCCAACGCCGCGATCGAAAAGGCGCTGCAGGGCAATCTTTGCCGCTGCACCGGCTATGAGGCGATCATGCGCGCCGCGCATGCCATTTCGAGCTACGGCAAGGCGGCGAAGGATCCGCTGGCGGTGGAGCGCAAGGACATCACCGCGCGGCTGAAGGCATTGCGCGATGGCGCGAGAGTCGAGATCGGGTCGGGCAAGGCGCGGCTGATCGTGCCGGCCGGCGTCGACGATTTCGCAGGGCTGCTCGAAAAGGAGCCGGGCGCCACCATCGTCGCCGGCTCGACCGATGTCGGCCTCTGGGTCACCAAGCATATGCGCGACATCTCGCCCGCGATCTTCATCGGCGGTCTCGACGGCCTGCGCGCCATCTCGGAGAAGGACGGCGTCATCACCATCGGCGCGGGCGTAACCTACACCGAAGCCTTCGAGACGCTGTCGAAGCGCATCCCGGCCTTGGGACCGCTGGTCGACCGCATCGGCGGTGAGCAGGTGCGCAACATGGGCACGATCGGCGGCAACATCGCCAACGGCTCGCCCATCGGCGACACGCCGCCGCCGCTGATCGCGCTCGGCGCGCAGCTTACGCTGGGCAAGGGCAAGAAGCGCCGCACGATCCCGCTCGAAACCTTCTTCATCGCCTATGGCAAGCAGGACCGTCAGCCCGGCGAGTTCGTCGAAGCGGTGCATGTTCCGGTGCCGGCGAGCGGCGAAAAATTTGCCGTCTACAAGGTCACCAAGCGCCGCGACGAGGACATCACGGCGACGCTCGGGGCTTTTTACCTGACGTTGGCCAAGAACGGTACGGTGGCCGATATCCGCATCGCCTATGGCGGCATGGCGGCGACGCCGAAGCGCGCCACGGCGGTTGAGAAGGCATTGATCGGCAAGGTCTGGAGCGAAGCGACCGTGGAGGCGGCTATGGCCGAATACGCCAGTGACTTCACGCCGCTCACCGACATGCGGGCAAGCGCCGAATATCGGGCGCTGGCGGCGAAGAACCTTCTGCTGCGCTTTTATGTCGAGACGACCGGCACCAAGGCGCCGCTACAGGTTTCGCGCAGCGAGGCGGCCTGATGCAAATCAACGCGTGCAAGCAGTCGCGGGTAGCGTCCTTCTCCCCGTTCACGGGGAGAAGATGCCGGCAGGCAGATGAGGGGCGGCGCCGGCACCGGTCGTTTTCTGCAAACTCGTCGACGTCAGCGCCGCCCCTCATCCGACCCTTCGGGCCACCTTCTCCCCGTGAACGGGGAGAAGGAAAGGAGGCTGAATGACCAAGCACGTCCCTAACCTCAAGGCCCAGAAGATCTCGGGTGGCGTCGCCAGCGACCAGCGCCACGAATCCGCGCACAAGCATGTCAGCGGCACGGCGGTCTATATCGACGACATGCCGGAGCCGGCCGGCACGCTGCATGGCTGCCTCGGCCTGTCCACCGCGACGCATGCGACGATCACGAAGATGGACCTCTCGGCCGTGCGCGCCGCGCCTGGCGTCGTCGATGTGCTGACGGCAAAGGACGTGCCGGGAGAAAACGACATTTCGCCCACCGGCCGCCATGACGAGCCGGTGCTCGCCGAGGGCAAGGTTGAGTTCTATGGCCAGCCGATCTTCTGCGTCATCGCCGAGACACGCGAGCAGGCCCGCCGCGCCACCAGGCTGGCCAGGGTCGAGTACGAGCAGCTGCCCTTCGTCACCGACATAGGCGCGCTCGACCCGCGCAAGGACAAGCTTGTCACGCCGCCGCTCACATTGAGGCGCGGCGACGCGGCGGCGGCGATCAAGGCAGCGCCCCGCAAGCTCAAGGGCAAGATGCGCCTCGGCGGCCAGGAGCACTTCTATCTCGAAGGCCATATCGCAATGGCCGTCCCCGGCGAGGACCAGGACGTCACCATCTATTCCTCGACCCAGCATCCGAGCGAAGTCCAGCATATGGTGAGCCATGCGCTGGGTATCCCGAGCAACGCCATCACGGTGGAAATCCGCCGCATGGGCGGCGGCTTCGGCGGCAAGGAAACGCAGGGCAACCAGTTCGCGGCGCTCGCCGCGATCGCGGCCAAGCGCCATCATCGTGCGGTCAAGATCCGGCCGGACCGCGACGACGACATGACCGCGACCGGCAAGCGGCATGATTTCCTGATCGACTACGAGGTCGGCTTCGACGACGACGGCAACATCCTCGGCGTCGACTTCATGTTTGCTGCGCGCTGTGGCTTTTCGTCGGACCTCTCCGGCCCGGTCACCGACCGCGCGCTGTTCCACTGCGACAACACCTATTTCTGGCCGGCGGTGCACGCTCAGTCAGCGCCGCTTTATACCAACACGGTCTCCAACACCGCGTTTCGCGGCTTCGGCGGCCCGCAAGGCATGGTCGGCGCAGAGCGGGTCATCGACGAGGTGGCCTTTGCCCTCGGCAAGGACCCGCTCGAGATCCGCAAGAAGAACTTCTATGGCGCAAGTGGTGACAAGGAGGGCGACCGCAACGTCACGCCCTACCACCAGACGGTCGAGGACAATGTCATCCAGCGCATCATCGCCGAGCTGGAGGCGAGCTCGAACTATGCGCGGCGCCGGCGCGAGATCAGCGCTTTCAACGCCAACAGCCGCTTCATCAAGCGCGGGCTGGCGCTGACGCCGGTCAAGTTCGGCATCTCCTTCACCGCCACGCACTACAACCAGGCCGGCGCGCTGGTGCATGTCTACACCGACGGTTCGGTGCATCTGAACCATGGCGGCACCGAGATGGGGCAGGGCCTCTACCTAAAGGTGGCGCAGGTGGTGGCCGAGGAGTTCCAGATCGACCTCGATCAGGTGAAGATCACCGCGACCACCACCGGCAAGGTGCCGAACACCTCGGCGACCGCCGCCTCGTCCGGTTCCGACCTCAACGGCATGGCGGCGCAGAACGCCGCCCGCCAGATCAAGGACCGGCTGACCAACTTCGCCTCGGAAAAATACCAGGTGCCGCGCGACCAGGTGTTGTTCCTGCCCAACCGCGTCCGCATCGGCAACCAGGAGATACCCTTCGGCGATCTGGTCAAGCAGGCCTATATGGCCCGCATCCAGCTGTCGGCGGCCGGCTTCTACAAGACGCCGAAGATCCACTGGAACCGCGACAAGGGCGAAGGTCGCCCGTTCTACTACTTCGCCTATGGCGCTTCCTGCTCGGAAGTCTCGGTCGACACGCTGACCGGAGAATATGTGGTCGAACGCACCGATATCCTGCATGAAACCGGCCGTTCGCTGAACCGCGCCATCGACCTCGGCCAGGTCGAAGGCGGCTTCATCCAGGGCATGGGCTGGCTGACCACCGAGGAACTGTGGTGGGACGACAAGGGCCGCCTGCGCACTCATGCGCCGTCGACCTACAAGATCCCGCTCGCCTCCGACCGTCCAAAAGTCTTCAACGTCACGCTGGCCGACTGGTCCGAGGCGAACGAGCCGACCGTGCATCGCTCCAAGGCCGTCGGCGAGCCGCCTTTCCCGCTCGGCATGTCGGTTCTGCATGCGCTTTCCGACGCCGTCGCGAGCGTCGCGGACCACAGGATCTGTCCGCGCCTCGACGCGCCGGCGACACCGGAGCGTGTCTTGATGGCGATCGAGAGGCTGAAGCGGGAGGCCACGCAGCCGGCCTGAATGCGCCTAAACGTGCAAATCGAGGCGCAAAACGCTATATTTCCGGGATGGAAATGCAGACGATGAACTCGAAAGTACAAGATCTGAAGGCGTTCCTCGGCCAAACCGGCCGGGTCGCCCTCGTCGAGGTCGCGGCCACGAAAGGCTCGACGCCGCGCGAGGCCGGCGCTTTCATGCTCGTCTCGACATCGGCCATTTTCGGCACGATCGGCGGCGGCCAGCTCGAATATATGGCGATCGACAAGGCGCGGCAGATTCTGCGCTCCTCACCCTCCCCCTCGTGGGGAGGGTCGGACGACGAAGTCGGCCGGGGTGGGGGCCGCGGCGTCTCCGTGCCCCCACCCCGGATAGCAAACGCCGCTTCGCGCCGCCTGCTCTCCGACCCTCCCCACGAGGGGGAGGGTAAAGAGGCCCGCATCGAGGTCGATGAAGTTTGCGCCACGCTCGACGTCCCGCTCGGGCCGGAGATCGGCCAATGCTGCGGCGGCCGCGTCGAGGTGCTGATCCGCCTCGTCGACGGCTCGCTGGAGCAGCAACTGATCGCCAACGCTCAATCGGAAGAGGCGCATCTGCCGCATGTCTATATCTTCGGCGGCGGCCATGTCGGCCAGGCGCTTGCCGCGTCGCTGGCGCTGCTGCCGATCCACGTCGTCGTCGTCGAGACCCGGTCCGAGGCATTGGAAGGCATGCCGGAAACGGTGGAAACCCGGCTGACGCCGATGCCCGAAACCGTGGTGCGCGAGGCGCCGGCCGGCTCAGCCTTCGCCATCCTGACCCACGATCACGCCCTGGATTTCCTGATCGTCGCCGAGGCGCTGAAGCGCGACGACACCGCCTATGTCGGCATGATCGGTTCGAAGACCAAGAAAGCCACCTTCAGGAGCTGGTTCCTGAAGTCCGCCGATGGCAGCGAAGCCGAGTTCGACCGCCTTGTCTCGCCGATCGGCGGCAATGCCGTTAAGGATAAGCGGCCCCCGGTGATTGCCGCGCTCGCCGCCGCCGAGATCATGACGGCGCTGGTCGCGCATGCCTCCGATGCGCCAGGCGCTGCCAGCGCCGAAAAGGTGATGGCCGGCTGACCTTGCCGTGGCGATTGGCCAGGAACGCCCGTCACTTCGTCATCCACGGGCGAAGCAAGGAGCGTAGCGACGCAGCGCAGACCCGAGGATCCATTCCGTGACTTCGATGCGTCGCAACGATCCAGAATTCTGCGCCACTGCACCTCCCGATCAAGGTCACGGCATGGATCCCAGGGTCTCCGCGACGGAGCTGCGCTCCTGCTTCGCCCTGGGATGACGAAGTTTGGGGCCTAATCCCCAGCACTTGCGCTGATTTCGAACGGTGTAAATCTTGCCTGCTGCCTTAAATCCCCGTGTCGAGGAGTTGGCAGCAAAGATACGCGGCTATGACTGCCGCTCACAGCTGCTCGTCGCTTTCTTCGTTTCCCAACAGACTTTGAACCGTGTTTTCTGCGCGCCTGACCAATACGAGGC
>NZ_RZRY01000620.1:0-3754 GCF_003998035.1 Mesorhizobium sp. M2A.F.Ca.ET.039.01.1.1
GTGCTGCGGTGCTGATCATCGCGCGGCAGTTTGTGGGATAGCAATTCTGCCGGCGCGATCGTTTCGGACCGCCGGCGCTGCCCCTCATTGCCCTGCCGGGCATTTCTCCCCGTAGAACGGGGAGAAAGAAGCTAATCTCAAATCTTCGCGTCGTGCGGCAGTGGTGCTGTCGCCTTCTCCAGCCAGGCCAGCGTTTCGCCGTCCACCATCGGGCCGATCTCGGCCAGCACCCATGCATGATACTGGTCGAGCCAGTGCAACTCGTCGCGGGTCAAGAGATCGCTGCGGACGAGACGCTTGTCGATCGGCGCCAACGTGAGCGTCTCGAAGCCGTGCATGGGGATGTCGCCACCTTCGATCGGTTCCGCCGGCGTGACCAGAATCAGGTTCTCGATGCGGATGCCGTAGGCGCCTTCCTTGTAG
The DNA here is from genome assembly GCF_003998035.1 of Mesorhizobium sp. M2A.F.Ca.ET.039.01.1.1. NCBI lineage: Bacteria > Pseudomonadati > Pseudomonadota > Alphaproteobacteria > Hyphomicrobiales > Phyllobacteriaceae > Mesorhizobium > Mesorhizobium sp. M2A.F.Ca.ET.039.01.1.1. Next base: position 424 of record NZ_RZRY01000620.1, read on the forward strand.
TAGCCTGGTTCGTTGGACAGCATCATGCCGGCAAGCAGTTTCTCGGTGCCGGTGCGGGCGATGCGCTGCGGCCCTTCATGCACGGCAAGATAGGAGCCGACGCCATGGCCGGTGCCATGGGCGAAGTCGCAGCCATGCTTCCACAGTGCCATGCGCGCGACGGCGTCGATTTCCGAGCCGCGCGTGCCGGCGGGGAAACGCAGCGTCGAGATGCCGATCATGCCCTTCAGCACGAGGGTGAAGCGCTCGCGCATTTCCTGCGTCGGCTCACCGATCGGCACGGTGCGGGTGATGTCGGTGGTGCCGTCCTGGTACTGGCCGCCGGAATCGAGCAGGAACAGTTCTCCGCTTTCCAGCTTGCGGCTGGTGGCGCGCGAGACGCGGTAATGCATGATCGCGCCGTTCGGGCCGGCACCGGAAATCGTGTCGAAGGAGATGTCGCGCAGCGGCATCTGGGTTTCCTCGCCTGTCTGGCGGCGCACTTCCTCCAGCTTGGTGACGACGGCAATTTCGTCGAGCGTGCCGGGCTGCTGGCGCTCGAGCCAGCACAGCAGCTTGGCGACCGCAGCGCCGTCGCGGCGATGCGCGGCGCGGCTGCCGGCGATCTCGGCCTGGTTCTTGGTCGCGCGGGGTATACGCGCAGGGTCAGCCGCCAAGACGACGGTGCCGCCATTGTCCTCGGTAAGCATCCGCAGCTTTTCCGCCGCCAGCACCGGATCCAGCGCGATCCTGGCGCCGTTTTTGGCCAGCTCGACGATTGCCGCTTCGAACTCGCCCGGATCATGCAGATCGGCAAGCTGGGTGAGATAGGCCGCGACCTGGCGCGGGAATTTGCGCTGGTCCATGAACAGCTGATGCTTGCCGTCGGCGGCGAGGATGGCAAAGCCGAGCGCCAGCGGCGTGTGCGGCACGTCGGCGCCACGGATGTTGAAGCTCCAGGCGATGGAAGAGGGGTCGGTCAGCACCGCATGGGTGGCGCCGTCTTTCTGGATGGCGCTTGCCAGCCGCACAAGCTTGTCCTTGGCGAGCTCACCGGCAAAATTGAGCTCTTGCAACTCCACCGGCGCGCGCGGCGGCTCGGGCTGGTCTTTCCAGATGATGTCGATCGGGTTCCTGTCGAGCGGCACCAAGGTCGCGCCGGATTGCTCGGCCGATGCCTTCAGCGCCCTGACCTCGCCGATCGTATGCAGCCAGGGGTCGAAGCCGAGCCTCGCGCCCTTGCCGAAATTGTCCCTGATCCAGCTGGCCGGCGGATTGTCGATGAGGCTTTCGACGGTGAAGATCGAAAGGTCGACCTCGTTTCGGACCTGCAGCGTGTAGCGGCCGTCGACGAAGATGAAGGCGCGGTCGCGCAGGATGATGGCGACGCCGGCCGAACCGGAAAAGCCGGTCAGCCATTTCAGCCGCGCCGAGCGGTCGGCGACATATTCGCCCTGGTGCTCGTCCGCGCGGGGGACGATGAAGCCATCCAAGCCATTGTCGGCCAGCCATTGCCGCAGCAGCGCCACGCGCGGCTTGCCGACGGCCGGATCGCCAGCGGAATCAAAGGTCTGGAACATGGTGGCCTCTCCTCGGATGCTTGTCGCGAACCTAAAGCGCGTCGCGATCTTTCAGATTCGCGCCATGCGCTTTAGGTTTTGGATCTTACGCATGTCTTTATCCCGAAACCGGTTCCCACTTTCGGGAGACATGCTTTAGAGCATTTCGTGCGCCAATTGAAACGGATCTGTCACCAGACGCCATATGATCCAGATATGCTGAAGCGACGACGTGCAAGCTAGGCGCGCGCCCGTGTCTTTGCGCATGGACGCTATGCAGAATCGTTGATTTCCAGACAGGTCGGCAGAGCTTAGTCTCCCGGATGTGGAGGAATGAATCCTGTTGTCCTGCAAAGGAGACTGTCATGTCCACGCTTCCAGCCAGACGCGGATTTTTCAGAAACGCCATGAGCGCGCTGATCGAAGCTCGCCGGCGCGAGGCGACCCGCTACGTCAACGGGGCGCTGCTTTGTCTCGACGATGAAACGCTGAACGCCAATGGCTACGATCGCGAAGAGCTGAAGAAGGCGGCAAACTCGCTTTATGTGTGAGTAACCGCCTCAGCGCTTGAGGTGGATGGTCACCCAGCCCTCGCGATGCAGCGTGCGGACGTGACGAAAGCTCTGACCGACATAGGCTGAGATCACGGCGTCGCGCTGCCGGTCGAGGATGCCGGAAAGCACCAGCGAGCCGCCGAGCCTGATATGCCGGGCCATCTGAGGCGCGAGCCGCATCAGCGGCCGGGCCAGGATGTTGGCGACGATGAGGTCGAAAGGCGCGCGCCTGGCGAAGATCGGGTTGTGGAAGCCCGGCGCCGTCACCGTCTCGACCAGCGCCTTGACATGGTTGAGGCGGGCGTTGGCGGCGGCGACGCGGACGGCGACCGGATCGATGTCGGTCGCCAGCACCGGGATATGCGCGAGCTTGGCGAGCGCGATCGCGAGCACCGCGCTGCCGGTGCCGAGGTCGAGCGCGTTGCGCGGCCGTTCGCGCAGCACCACCTGCTCCAGCATTTCGAGGCAGCCGGCGGTGGTGCCGTGATGGCCGGTGCCGAAGGCAAGGCCTGCCTCGATCTCGATGGCGAGATCACCGGCGTGGCGCTTGGCGCGGTCGTGCGAGCCGTGGACGAGGAAGCGCCCCGTACGGACCGGCTTCAAGCCTTCCAGCGAGCGCGACACCCAGTCCACATCGGGAAGGACCTCGCGCTCGACAGGCTTCGGCAGGCCGAGACCGGCGATGATATCCCTGACCCGCGCCTCGACAGGACCGACGTCGCCATCGGCATAGAGCGACACTTCGTGGATGTCTTTTTCCTCGTCGAGCTCCAGCACGGCGATCGGCAGGCCGTCATCCTCGAAGGCGGCGTCCAGCGCCGCGAAGATGCGATCGGCCTCGAGCTTGCTGGCGGTGAGGTGCAGCCTGGTCTGGCCCATCATGTTTGCCCGCCGGCAGCCAGCCGCTTCAGCTTGGCGACGGCGGTGTCGGCGCTCTCGCCATAGGCGATGGTACCGGCGAAATCGCCCCTGGCGTTGAGCAGCAGCACCGAGGCGGTATGGTCCATCGTGTAGTCGCCGTCGCCGGTGTCGACCTTCTTCCAATAGATGCCGAAGGCCTTGGCCATGGCGTGCACCTTGTCCGGATCGCCGGTGATGCCGGTGATGCGATCGGAGAAGTTGCTGACATAGGTGTTCATCGTCTCCGGGGTGTCGCGCTCCGGATCGACGGTGACGAAATAGGCGTTGAGGTTCTTGCCGCTGTCGCCCATCGTCTTCAGCCAGCCGGCCAGCTCGAAC
>NZ_RZRY01000621.1:0-3749 GCF_003998035.1 Mesorhizobium sp. M2A.F.Ca.ET.039.01.1.1
GATCGACGACCGGTGGCCGCCGCTCTCGCCGCGCGAGGCGAAGATATCCAGGCTTTCGCCCATCGCCTCCAGGTCGCGCGTCAGCGCGATCAGCCCGGACATCGAATCCGGATTGTTGAAGATGAAGCGCTTGCCGCGCAGAAGATCGAGCGGGATCACAGCCTTGCCATCCTGCGGTGAGGCAACCGAGAATCCGCCATCCGCGGCCATTACCAGCGCGCTGGAATAAAGTTCGCCCTGCCCGCCCTCGAACGCATCGTAGTTCGGCTGCGCGATCACCTGCACATGCCGGGCAAGGCCGAGTTCCATCGGCCCCCAGCAGGTTTGCCCGAACAGAAGCGCCGGGCTCAGCCAGAGCTGGTGGAAATCGAACTCGTCCGGGGGCAGCGTCGCCGGGTCCGGCGCGATCACCTCACCGGCGGCGTCGAGGATCCCCCCGGGCACCGGCGGCAGATCACCATTGCGGCGCACGACCGTTTCCGGCGCCTCGATGCCCCTTTGCCGGAAGGCGTCACGCAGCCGCGCCCATTGCACGTCGACCTCGCCCCGCGCTTCGGGCCAGTCATACATCGGCAGGGCCGCAACGAACTTGCTCATGTCGAACAGCTTTCAAGGACAGGCGATCTTCGGCGCCTGCATTCCGCCACGAAGAAAGCGAGCGCGGAAAGTCGAGATTACTCTTTTGGCGGCTCGGCCGGAACAGGCGCCGTGCCAAGCCCGCTCACATTGCGTGCCCTGACGCGCGGCTTGAAGGCGCGGCCCGGCTCCGGCGTGCGGCGCAGCACCGGATGGACGACCGGCTCCTTGGCCTTGAAAGCGTGGGCCTTGAGCATCGCGAAATAGTTCGGATAGGCATAACCGTTGTTCATCCGCAGCCACTCTTCGCGGCGCTCGCGAAACAGCTTTGGCAACCTATACCAGGCAATGGTCGGGCTCTTGTGATGAATGAAATGCAGATTGTTGTTCAGGAACAGGAAGGAGAGCGGCGAACGCTCGACGATCACCGTGCGCCCCTCCGGATGCTCCGACCACTGGTGCTCCGCATAGGTGCGGATCGAGATCAGCGACTGGCCGAACCACACCGGCACCAGGATATAGAGCCAGAGAGGAATGCCGAAGCCAAACGTGACGATCGGCACCGCAACCGCGAGACCGATGGCATGCAGCAGCCAAGCCTTGCGGATCACCTTGTCGCCGGCAAGGATCTGCTTGGCGTCGTCGATGAAGAAGCCGACCGAGGACAGCAACGGTCCGAGAATGAAGCGGCCGACCATCGTGTTGTTGATCTTGAGCAGAAGCTTCATTGTCGGCGGCAGTTCCTCGTGCATCCAGAGCGCCTGGTAATAGCTCTCCGGATCGTCGAGCGGATCGGTCAGCCGCTCGTCCGCGTGATGACGAAGGTGGATGGTCTTGAAGCGGCGGAACGGCCAGACCGTGCCGATCGGCAAAAAGACGAAGGCTTCATTGATCCTGGCGTTGCGGGTCGGATGGCCGTGCGACACCTCATGCATCAGCGAGGATTGCAGAGCCAGGATAAAGGGCAGGATGGCAAGCGCCAAAAGCGGATAAGATGGCCACAGCAGGAAGCCTATTGCGAACCACGCACCGTAGCAGAAGAGAATGAGGCAGACTGTCGGCCATTCGATTGCCGGTGCGTTTTTGCGTCTCTTGTTCATGCCGGTATTCGTGCTTGCCATGCTATCGACCACTGCCTTCCAGTCGCCGGAACCAACCCGATTCCTGACAGCATTGTGTCAGGAGCCTATCGTTGCCGCAACGCGACAAAGCGAACAAACTGTTGCGAGTGCGCATTTTCAGCCGCATATGTTATACATTGTAAACAAATACGAGGATTCATTTCCGCCTGAGCCATGTTCAAGACGCTCCCGGCGCAAATTTTTCCTCTCCGAAGCAGGAGCAGCGTGATGGACAAGCGCGATCTGTCGACTCTCTTCCGGGAGCGGTTGAAAATGCTCTTGACACGATCCGACCTCAACCAATCGGCCTTCGCGGCAGCGGTCGGCATCGACCGCTCGGCATTGTCGCAGCTCCTGTCAGGCGCCTCGACCCGCCTGCCCCGTGCCGAGACGCTTCTCAACATCGCGGCCGAGTTCAAAGTGTCGCTCGACTGGCTGCTGGGCCTCTCCCACGACGAGGGCGTCACCGGCGAGATTAGAGAGAGCCTGGAGATCGAGGAGGCGCCGGACGGTTTTGACCGCACGCTGCTCGCCAAGTGGCACGCCGAGGCGGCAGGCACGAAAATCCGCTACGTGCCGGCAGGCATCCCTGACCTTCTGCGCACCGAGGCGCTGATCGAATATGAGGCCGGGATCACCAACAAGAGCCGCGAGGCGCAGGCCGGCGAAACGCAATACCGCATCGACTATACAAGGCGGCCGGAGACCGACATGGAGGTCTGCATGCCGCGCCACACGCTGGAGATCTTCGCGCGCGGCCTCGGCGTCTGGGATCGTTTTCCCGAAGCCGAAAGGCGCAAGCAATTGCTGCACATGGCAGCCCTCCTCGACGACCTTTACCCGACCTTCCGCCTGTTCCTCTATGACGGACGCATGCGCTATTCGATCCCCTACACGATCTTCGGCCCCTACCGCGCCGCTATCTATGTCGGCGACATGTATCTGGTGTTGAACGCGACCCAGCCGATCCGCACCCTCACCAGCCATTTCGACAATCTGATCCGCGCCGCCGACATCAATGCGCATGAGGCGGCGAGCTTCGCGCAGAGGCTGGCCGCGACGTCCTTCCCGTCGGGCTCCTTCTGAGCGCTTGCCCTGCCCGGTCGACCACCATCCAACCAATGGTGAGGCCTGCATCGAAATCGATGCCGAGATCAATCCGGCCTATAAGGTCTTCTCAGCCGCAAACGCGTTGACTGGACATAAAGACTTCTTTATATCGTTATTTGAATTCGAACACGAAAGCAAAAGCCATGACCGCGACCAACCCGATTGACGCATTGCTGGCCGAAAAGGGCGTGCTCCTGGCCGACGGCGCCACCGGCACCAATCTGTTCGCCATGGGTCTCGAGGCCGGCGAAGCGCCCGAGTTGCTTAATGAAACTTCGCCCGAGACGATTGCCAGCCTGCATCAGAACTTCGTCGATGCCGGCGCCGACATCATCCTGACCAACTCCTTCGGCGGCACCCGCCACCGGCTCAAGCTGCATCATGCGCAGGACCGCGTGCACGAGTTGAACAAGCGCGCCGCTGAGATCGCCCGCTCCGTCGCCGACAAGGCCGGCCGCAAGGTGATCGTCGCCGGCTCCGTCGGCCAGACCGGCGAGTTGCTGGTGCCGCTCGGCGCCCTGACCTATGACGATGCCGTCGATGCCTTCGCCGAGCAGATCGAGGGTCTCAAGGCCGGCGGCGCCGAAGTCGCCTGGGTCGAGACCATGTCGGCGCCCGACGAGATCCGCGCCGCGGCCGAAGCCGCCATCCGCGTCGGCCTGCCCTATACCTATACTGGTTCCTTCGACACCGCCGGCCGCACCATGATGGGCCTGCTGCCGAAGGACATCCACGCCGTTGCCGACGGCCTGTCGCAGGCCCCGCTCGGTGTCGGCGCCAATTGCGGCGTCGGCGCTTCCGATATCCTCGCTTCGCTGCTCGACATGACCGAGGCGAAGCCGGAGGCGACCGTGATCGTCAAGGGCAATTGCGGCATTCCGGAATTCCGCGGCAGTGAAATTCACTATTCAGGCACGCCGGAGCTGATGTCCGATTATGTGC
>NZ_RZRY01000622.1:0-3742 GCF_003998035.1 Mesorhizobium sp. M2A.F.Ca.ET.039.01.1.1
GCGCAAGCCGCTTCGAAGCCCGGCATGCCTTGGGCAAGGAGGCCGGCGATGATGCCTGCCAGCACGTCGCCCGAACCGGCGGTGGCAAGCCAGGGCGCGCCATTGCCGTTGATCGCGGCGCGGCCGTCCGGCGCAGCGATCACGCTGTCGGCGCCCTTGTAGACGATCACCGCGTTGGCACGCTGCGCGGCTTCGCGCGCCTTGGCGAGCTTCGACAACGCCTTGTTGCCCGCAATGTCCGCGAACAGCCTGCCGAACTCACCCTCATGCGGCGTCATGATCAACGCTGGCGCATCCGGTCTGCCGGCTGCCTCGAACAGCGTCGAGGCTCCATTGCGGAAGGAGGTGATGCCGTCGGCGTCGAGCACGAGGCCCTCGACGCCGCCGTCCTGTCGCTTCCTGGCCAGCACGGCGAGCGTGAAATCGCGCGCCTTGTCGCCGATGCCGAAGCCGGGGCCGAGGACAAAGCTGGACGGCCGGCGATCGCCGATCAGGTCATGCACGTCCTCGATCGCGTCGACCTTGCGCAGCATGATGGAGGTCAGATGCGCCGCGTTGACCTGCATGGCGTTTGCCGGCGAGAGCACGGTGACGGCCCCTGCCCCGCTTCTTGCGGCCGCCAACGCCGACAGCCGCGCCGCGCCGGTAGCCAATGGGCCGCCCGAAAAGACGCTCGTATGGCCGCGCTTGTATTTGTGCGCGTCGACCGCCGGCGTAGGAAAGTTCGCGATCCAAAGCCCGGGCCGGTTCTCGAGGGTCCTTGGCGCGATCTCGTCGATGATCTCGTCGCGAATGCCGATATCGGCCAACACGATCTCGCCGCATCGCTCGCGGCCCGGCAGCAGCAGGTGCCCGGGCTTCTTTCGCGCGAAGGTCACCGTGAGGACCGCGAGAAATGCCGAGCCGAGAACTTCGCCGCTATCGGCGGAAACGCCCGAAGGCAGGTCGATCGCGACAACCGGCAGGTTCATCCCTGTCACGATGTCGACCGCGGCCTTGGCGTCGCCGGATAGCGGTTTCGACAGGCCTGCGCCAAAGAGCGCGTCGACGACCAGCGAACCGTCTTCGGGCGTGAGGGCCGACAGCGGTCGCCGCTCCAGGGTGCAGGCGGCAGCCGCGAGCGCGGCGTCACTGCCTGGCCGCGGTTCGCCCAACGCCCACAGAGCCACATCGACGCCAGCCTCGGCCAACAGCCGCGCCACGACATAACCGTCGCCGCCATTGTTGCCGGGGCCGCACAGCACATGCGCCCTCTTCGCGCCCGGGTGGCGCGCCAGCACCAGGGTCGCGACTGCTTCGCCGGCGCGTTGCATCAAACCGTAGCCGTCGAGCGGCCCGGCCGCGATCGCTAGTCTGTCCGCCTCGGCCATTTCGGCCGTCGATAGAAGTTCATTGCGCATGGGATTGCCGATCTCCGTGCGATCAAGCATTGTCCAGTTTTCGGTTCGAAGCAAACCGCCGCGGCCGCGCATCGTTTGCAGATGCGGCCGCATCCGACAGGGGTCCGATTGCTATTTGCGCTTCCTGCCCATTTTTTATGCAGGATTGAGGAGGGGCGATGTATAGGGTTTGGGCGTCCATGCCGCATCCGGCGCAGCGGATGACGCGAATTTGCATCCGGGCCCGATGCGGAATCGAAAACGCCCTGTACCTATTCTTCCCCCCTGGATTGGCACGGTTCGTGCTAGATGGAGGCGCAAGCGGGGTACACAACCCGTCTTCTTGGCAGTGGAGGCCATTTTTTACATGAAAAAGATCGAAGCGATCATCAAGCCATTCAAGCTGGACGAAGTGAAGGAAGCGCTTCAAGAGGCCGGGCTGCAAGGCATCACCGTCACCGAGGCCAAGGGTTTCGGCCGTCAGAAGGGGCATACCGAGCTTTATCGCGGCGCCGAATATGTCGTCGACTTCCTGCCCAAGGTGAAGATCGAAGTGGTGCTCGGCGACGAAGCCGTTGAAGGCGCCATCGAGGCCATCCGGAAAGCGGCGCAAACGGGCCGTATCGGCGATGGAAAAATCTTCGTTTCCAACATAGAGGAAGTCGTGCGCATCCGTACCGGCGAGACCGGTATCGACGCCATCTGACGCCCTCCATCTTTCTGCAACGTCATCATCAAAAACACGTCATCACACAGGGATACATGACATGACGACAGCCAAAGACATCATGAAGCAGATCAAGGACAATGATGTGAAATTCGTCGACCTGCGCTTCACCGATCCACGCGGCAAGCTGCAGCATGTGACGATGGATGTCGTCGAGGTCGAGGAAGACATGTTCGCCGATGGCGTCATGTTCGACGGCTCCTCGATCGCTGGCTGGAAGGCTATCAACGAGTCCGACATGGTGCTGATGCCCGACACGGATACCGTCCACATGGATCCGTTCTTCGCGCAGTCGACCATGGTCATCCTGTGCGACATCCTCGATCCGATCTCGGGCGAGGCCTACAATCGCGATCCGCGCGGTACCGCCAAGAAGGCCGAAGCCTACATGAAGTCGGAAGGCATCGGCGACACCATCTATGTCGGCCCCGAAGCCGAGTTCTTCGTGTTCGACGACGTGAAGTACAAGGCAGACCCCTACAACACCGGATTCCGTCTGGACTCCACCGAACTGCCGTCCAATGACGACACCGACTACGAGACCGGCAATCTCGGCCACCGCCCGCGCATCAAGGGCGGCTACTTCCCCGTGCCGCCGATCGATTCCGCCCAGGACATGCGTTCCGAAATGCTGACCGTGCTGGCCGAGATGGGCGTGCGCGTCGAGAAGCACCACCACGAAGTCGCCGCCGCCCAGCATGAGCTCGGCATCAAGTTCGACACGCTGGTGCGCAACGCCGACAAGATGCTGATCTACAAGTATGTCGTGCACCAGGTCGCCAATGCCTACGGCAAGACGGCCACCTTCATGCCGAAGCCGGTGTTCGGCGACAACGGCTCGGGCATGCATGTGCACCAGTCGATCTGGAAGGGCGGCAAGCCGACCTTCGCCGGCAACGAATATGCGGGCCTGTCGGAAACCTGCCTCTATTACATCGGCGGCATCATCAAGCACGCCAAGGCGATCAACGCCTTCACCAACCCGCTCACCAACTCCTACAAGCGTCTGGTGCCGGGCTATGAAGCGCCGGTGCTGCTCGCCTATTCGGCGCGCAACCGCTCGGCTTCCTGCCGCATTCCGTTCGGCTCCTCGCCGAAGTCGAAGCGCGTCGAGGTCCGCTTCCCCGATCCGGGCGCGAACCCCTATCTCGGTTTCGCCGCCATGCTGATGGCCGGCCTCGACGGCATCAAGAACAAGATCCATCCCGGACAGCCGATGGACAAGGACCTCTACGACCTGCCGCCGAAGGAGCTGAAGAAGATCCCGACCGTCTGCGGCTCGCTGCGCGAGGCGTTGCAGAACCTCGACAAGGATCGCGGATTCCTGAAGGCCGGCGGCGTCTTCGACGACGATCAGATCGATGCGTATATCGAGCTCAAGATGGCCGAGGTGATGCGCTTCGAAATGACCCCGCATCCGGTCGAGTACGACATGTACTATTCTGTCTGACGACCGAACTTCTCGGCATCGGCGACAAAGACGGACCCCGGCGTTTCGCCGGGGTTTTCGCATGGGCAGTCCATTGGAGGGCTTTCCGCAAACCCAGCGTAGCCATGCAGCATCCGGCCGGTCCGCCACTGCAGAAGCAGCAGTCACGCCAAAGTGGTCGCGGCGCTCAATCGCCTGGCGTTGCTG
>NZ_RZRY01000623.1:0-3736 GCF_003998035.1 Mesorhizobium sp. M2A.F.Ca.ET.039.01.1.1
GGGGAAGGTGGATCGGCGCGTAGCGCCGAGACGGATGAGGGGTGCTGGCCGGATCGCCGTCGTCGCCAAGCTGGAGCACCCCTCATCCGTCGCCTTCGGCGACACCTTCTCCCACAGGGGGAGAAGGGGGAGCCTACATGACCCTCGGCGCCACCATCACCGCCGAAGGCATCCGCTTTGCCGCCTGGTCCTCATCGGCGCGGCGCCTCTGGGTCTCGCTTTTCGACGACAGCGGTGCGCGCGAGATCGACCGGCTGGAGTTGAAGTCGGAAGGCGAGGGCGTGCGCGCGCTCCTTGTCTCCGGCCTTGGTAGCGGCTGCCGCTACGGCTTCCGCGCCGATGGCGACTATGCGCCGGAACGCGGCCTGTGGTCCGATCCCGACAAGCTGCTCACCGATCCCTACGCCGTCGAGATCGATCGTCCCTACCAATACCATTGGCGGCTTGCCGCCAAGCGCAACGAGGGCGCCGACACCGCACCCCTGATGCCCAAGGCGATAGTGGTGGCGCCGCTTGAGGCGGTGGCGCCTTTGCCGCCCCTCTTCAATCCCGGCGGCCTGATTTACGAACTGAATGTCCGCTCCTTCACCAGGCTCCATCCCGACATCCCGGAAGCGCAGCGGGGCACCATCGCGGCGCTCGCCCATCCCGCCATCATCGAGCACCTGAAGCGTCTCGGCGTCTCGGCCGTCGAGCTGATGCCGGTCACCGCGTCGATCGACGAGCGGCACCTGCCGCCATTGGGCTTAAGCAACGCCTGGGGCTACAACCCCGTTACCTTCATGGCGCTCGACCCGCGCCTGGTGCCGGGTGGTCTGAGGGAGTTGCGCGACACCGTCGCCGCGCTGCGCGAGGCTGGCATCGGCACCATACTCGACCTCGTCTTCAACCATACCGGGGAGAGCGACCGGCTCGGGCCGACGCTGTCGCTGCGCGGGCTCGATGCGCTGGCTTACTACGGGCATCAGCCGGATGGCCAACTGGTCAACGACACTGGCACCGGCAACACGGTAGCCTGCGATCATCCGGTGGTGCGCGAGATGGTGCTCGACACGCTCCGACACTTCGTCCGCTTCGCCGGCGTCGACGGTTTCCGCTTCGATCTGGCGCCGGTGCTCGGTCGCGTCGATGGCGCCTTCGATCCGGAAGCGCCGCTGCTGCAGGCTATAGCCGGCGATCCCGTGCTCGCCGACCGCGTGCTGATCGCCGAGCCCTGGGATATCGGCCCGAACGGCTACCAGCTCGGCAATTTCCGCCCGCCCTATCTGGAATGGAATGACCGTTACCGCGACGATGTCAGGCGCTTTTGGCGCGGCGACGCCGGCGCGATCGGTGCGCTGGCGACACGGCTTGCCGGCTCCTCCGACGTCTTCGGCAGGGACAGCCGTCCGACGACCCGAACGGTCAACTTCATCGCCGCGCATGACGGCATGACGCTCGCCGATATCGTCGCCTATGAGCGCAAGCACAACGAGGCCAATGGCGAACAGAACCGCGACGGCCATAACGACAATCTGTCCTGGAACAACGGCACCGAAGGCGAGACGGACGACGAGGCGATCAGCCTGGCCCGCTCCAACGACCGGCGCGCGTTGCTCGCCACCCTCTTTGCCTCGCGCGGCACCATCATGCTGACGGCCGGCGACGAGTTCGGCCGCACGCAGCTAGGCAACAACAACGCCTATGCGCAGGACAACGCCATCACCTGGCTCGACTGGGCCGGCCGCGATCAGGCGTTGGAGCAATACACAGCGTCGCTTGCCGCGCTGCGCCGGGCCTTTCCTGCGCTGGCGGGCACACGCTTCCTAACCGGTGAGCCCGCCGATGGTGGAGAATTTCCCGACGTGGCCTGGCTCACCGAGACCGGCGTACCGCTCGGCGAGTCCGACTGGAACGAAGCCGGCCGACATCGCCTCGTCATGCTGCTCGGCGATAGCCAGGGCGAGCGCCTCGCGATCCCCGTCAACGGCGACCGCCGCCAATGCGTCTTCTCCTTGCCTGCGCGCGAGGGTTTTGAATGGCGCCCCGCAATCGAAGCGCAGCCTGACGACATCGCGCGACCGCTCTCCGGACGCAGCGTCAATTTCATGATCGAGCAACGTGCCGCTAAAGCGCGCAGCAGGAAGGGTTCTAATGGCTGACGAGAATGCGGAGCGGGGGAGTGAATGGTGGCGCGGCTGCGTCATCTACCAGGTCTATCCGCGCTCCTTCCAGGACACGACCGGCAACGGCAGCGGTGACCTCAATGGCATCACGGCCAGGCTTGCGCATGTCGCCTCTCTCGGCGCCGACGCGGTCTGGTTGTCGCCCTTCTTCAAGTCGCCGATGGCCGACATGGGCTATGACGTGTCCGACTATCGCGACGTCGATCCGATGTTCGGCACGCCAGAGGATTTCGACGCGCTCATCGCCGAGGCGCACCGGCTCGGCCTGAAGCTCATCATCGACCAGGTGATCTCGCATTCTTCCGACAAGCATGAATGGTTCGTCGAAAGCCGCGCCAGCCGCGACAATGCCAAGGCTGACTGGTACGTCTGGGCCGATGCGAAGCCGGACGGCAGCGCGCCCAACAATTGGCAATCGCTATTCGGCGGCCCCGCCTGGGAGTGGGACGCCACCCGCCGGCAGTACTACATGCACAATTTCCTCGCCGCGCAGCCGGATTTGAACTTTCACAATCCGAAGGTCCAGGATGCGCTGCTCGACACCGTGCGCTTCTGGCTGGAGCGCGGCGTCGACGGTTTTCGGCTGGACACCGTCAACTACTATGTCCACGACCGCTGGCTGCGCGACAACCCGCCTTTGGCCGCGAGCGTCGCCGGCACCAACGGTGCGACCAGCACCTATGCCTTCCAGGAGCATCTCTTCGACAAGACGCGTCCCGAGAATCTCGACTTCCTGAAACGCTTCCGCGCGCTGCTCGACGAATATCCGGACCGCGCCGCGGTCGGCGAGGTGGGCGACGAGGAGCGTTCGCTGCAGACGCTCGCCGCCTATGTCTCCGGCGGCGACAAATTGCAGATGTGCTACACTTTCGACCTGCTCAGCCCGCAATTTTCCGCCGCCCATGTGCGCGGCTGCGTGGAGGCGTTCGAGACGACCGCCCCGGACGGCTGGGTCTGCTGGGCCTTCTCCAACCATGACGTCGTGCGCCATGTCAGCCGCTGGACGCGGCCCGGCGAGAGCCCGGACGCGGTGGCGAAGTTCTCGATCGCGCTGCTGTCATGCCTGCGCGGCTCGATCTGCCTCTATCAGGGCGAGGAACTGGGGCTGGAGGAAGCCGAGCTGGCTTATGAGGATCTGCGCGATCCCGTCGGCATCCGTTTCTGGCCGGGCGTGAAGGGCAGGGACGGCTGCCGCACGCCGATGGTCTGGCAGGCGGAGGCGGAAAATGCCGGATTCTCGACGGCCAAGCCCTGGCTGCCCGTGCCGCTGGCGCATCGCGGCCGCGCGGTCGACATTCAGGATGGCGAAGGCGGTTCCGTGCTCGCGGCCTACCGTTCGATCCTTGCGCTGCGCAAGCGTCATCCGGCACTGATCGCCGGCTCCATCCGTTTTCTCGAGGCCGAGGGCGATGTGCTGGCCTTCATCCGCCAGCAGGAAGACGAGAGATTGCTGTGCGTTTTCAACTTCGCCGCGGAGCCGGCGAACTGGGCGCTGCCGGCCGAGATCGGGGATGTCGAGATAACGGCTCTTGCCGTTGATGTCGCGGGCGTTCTTGGCGGCGTTGTCGAGG
>NZ_RZRY01000624.1:0-3733 GCF_003998035.1 Mesorhizobium sp. M2A.F.Ca.ET.039.01.1.1
GGCTTGGCGGCCGCGGCCGCGGCGCTGCTGATCGGCGCGACGGTCGGCACCTTGGCCGGCTTTGCCGGCGGCCTTGTCGACGAAGCGCTGATGCGCATCACCGACGCCTTCCAGACCGTGCCAAGCTTCCTGCTGGCGCTGGCCTTCGTAAGCATCGTCGGGCCTTCGCTGGGCGTGGTCGTCGCGGCGATCGCGCTCAGCGCCTGGACCGGACCCGCGCGCGTCGCCCGCGCGGAAGTGCTGTCGATCCGTGAACGCGACTACGTCGCCGGCGCCCGCGTCATCGGCATGCACCCGCTGGAGATCGCCTTTCGCGAGGTGCTGCCCAATGCGTTGCCGCCGGTGCTGGCGCTATCCTCGGTGATCGTCGCGGCTGCGATCCTCACCGAGGCTGCGCTTTCCTTCCTCGGCCTCGGCGACCCCAACCGCGTCACTTGGGGCGGCATGATCGCCGAGGGGCGCACCGTGCTGCGCACCGCGCCGTTCCTGTCGATCGTTCCGGGCGTCGCGCTCGTGCTGACGGTGCTCGGCGTCTACCTCGCCGGCGAAGGCGTGGTGGAAAGCACCGCGGTGCGCAGGAGCCTGTCGTGACGGCGTTGCTTTCCATTCGCGATCTGAGAGTTGCCTATCGGCGCGACGGCATAGAGGTGCCGGCGCTAAAAGGTGTGAGCCTGGATGTGGAGGCTAGAGAGCGCCTGGCGATCATCGGTGAAAGCGGCTCGGGCAAGAGCACACTGGCACTGGCGATTGCGGGGTTGTTGGCGAGGGGTGCCAGTGTTGGCGGGCGCATGGACTGGTTCCTGCCGGCTAGCGTTGGCGCCAAGGCCCCCCTCTCTGGCCTGCCGGCCATCTCCCCCTCAAGGGGGGAGATTGGCAGCTCCGTCGCCGGCTCTCATCTTGCGACCTTGAAAATTGGCGAAGGCGGAGATCACGACCTAATCTCCCCCGTTGAGGGGGAGATGTCCGGCAGGACAGAGAGGGGGGCGAAGGATCGCCAACCGTCCGCACTTGCCACAAGCCACCCTCGCCTCGGCCGCGACATCGGCTTCGTCTTCCAGGACCCCTCCTCCAGTCTCGACCCGGTCATGCCAATCGGCAAGCAGATCGCCGAGGTCGCCCGCACCCATCTCCACCTCACTTGGCGCGAAGCCATCGCCAAGGCCAAAACCCTTCTCGAACGCGTCCGCCTCCCCAATCCCGACGCCACTCTCCACGCCTACCCGCACCAGCTCTCCGGCGGGCAGAAGCAGCGCGTGGCCATCGCCGCGGCAATCGCCGCCGGACCGAAACTCCTGATCGCCGACGAAGCGACCAGCGCGCTCGACACCATCGTCCAGGCCGAGATCGTCGCCCTGATCCGTCGGCTTGTCGCCGAGGACGGCATGACGCTCATCTTCGTCAGTCACGACATCGCGCTCGCCGCCTCGCTCGCCAATCGCATCGCGGTGCTGCGCCATGGCGAACTGGTCGAGCTCGGCGAGACCAGTCAAATCGTCAACGCGCCGCAGCATGCCTATACGCGCGCCCTGCTCGACGCTCATCTTGGCCTCGACGCCGAGCCTCTGCTTGACCGACAGGGCATCTCGGCATGAGCCTGCTTGCCGTCTCCAATCTCACCAAGCGCTACCATCGCGGCCGCAAGCCTTTCGCGGCAGTCGACGAGGTGTCGTTCGAAGTCGGCCCGGCGGAGACGCTGGCGCTTGCCGGCCCGTCCGGCAGCGGCAAATCCACCATCGCACGGCTGGTGCTGCGGCTGATCGAGCCCGATACCGGCCGCATCGAATTTGAGGGAAGCGACTTCCTCGCTCTGTCGGGCGCCGCTTTGCGCGCCCGCCGTGCACGCCTGCAGATGGTGTTCCAGGATCCGCTCGCCGCCTTCAATCCCCGCGCCACCGTGGCGCGCGTGCTGGACGATCCGTTGCGCATCCACAACATCGCCCCGCATGCCCAGCGCCCGCGCCGCATCGCAGCGCTTTTGGAGCGCGTCGGCCTCGATACCGGCCTCGCCGCGCGCGCCATCCACGAGATTTCCGGCGGCCAGCGACAGCGCGTCGCGATCGCCCGCGCCATCGCCACACGGCCGTCGCTGATCGTGCTCGACGAGGCCGTCTCTGCCCTCGACGTCTCGGTGCGAGGACAGATCCTGGAATTGCTGCTCGACCTGCAAAGGCAGGAACGGATCGCCTATCTGTCCATTTCGCATGACCTCGGCGTCATCCGCGCCGTGGCGCATCGCGTCATCATTCTCGATGCCGGCCGGATCGCCGAGAGCGGCGATGCCCGCGCCGTCATCGCCGACCCGCAATCGCCGGTCGGCAAGGCCCTTGTCGAGGCGGCACCGAGATTGAACAGGAACCGGCCATGATCCCGCAAAGTGGCAACCGATTTGCGGACAAGATCATGGTCAAACAACAAGATCAGGACGCACGATGACCGATCCCGAAGCAGCCAGAGCCGAGAAACTGTCGCGCGAGCTCGATTCCGCCTTCCGCAACCGCGCCGACCTCTACCGCCTCTTCCTCGACGAACTGACCGCCGAGCTCGGCGCCGAGCAGGCCGAGGCGGTGATGATCCGCAGCATCGAGAAGCGCGGCCGGGAAGTCGCGGCGGCGGCCTTCGCCGGCTTCGGTCCAAACGACGCGCCGGCGATCGGCGAGGCGTTCCTCGCCGTCAGTCCGGATGGTGGGCGCATGTATCCGACCGACATCGAGAGCGGGCCTGGCCACATCGCTTTCAAGGTCAAGCGCTGCCCGCTGAAGGACGCCTGGGTCGAGGCCGGCGTCGGCGAAGAGAAACTCGCCACGCTCTGCCGCATCGCCGGCGCCTTCGACCGCGGCCTGTTCGAGGCGACCGGCGTGCGTTTCGCCAATGTCACCTGGACGCCGGGCCACGGCTCCGGCTGCTGCCACATCGCATTGACCAACCGCGACGCCTGAAGCAATTCCAGGAAAAGTGCGCAGCGGTTTTCCGTCCGGAATTGCGCAACAACAAAGCAACTAGCCGGTACAGCCCTAACCTTCGGCAAAGACGTGCAGTTCGCCGCCTGCTTCGTCGATCGCGGCGCGCAGTTCCGCTGACGGCTCGCTGTCGGTGACGATGTCCGAGATCTCGCTCAGCGCGCAGACGCGCTCCAGGCCGCTGCGGCCGAACTTGTCGTTGGTGACGACCAGCATCGTCGACAATGACCGCCTCATCATCGCCCGCTTCACCGCCGCCGCGCCCGAGATCATGTCGCTCGGCCCCTCGGCATTCAGCGCCGAGGCGCCGATGATGGCGACGTCGGCATTGTAGCGCCGCACGAATTCGACCGTGTCCTCGCCAAGCACCGCGGCTTCGCGGCTGTCATAGGTGCCTGGGCAAAGGATGACCCGGAAGCCGGGATTGGCGCCGGCCACCGAGGCGACGCCGATGGAGTTGGTGATGATCGTCAGGTCCCGGCCGTGCTGCGAGAGGCTGCGCGCCACCTCGTAGGTGGTCGATCCGCCATCAATCATCACGATGGAGCCCTTCTCGACCAGTCCGGCCGCACCACGCCCGAGGCGAGCCCGCTCCTCGACCAGCGTGAGGCCGCGTTCGGCGATCACCGGCTCAGACGTCGCCAGCGAAATGGTGGCGCCGCCATAGGTGCGGTTGAGCAATCCCGCTTCGCCGAGCTCGATGAGATCTCGGCGGATGGTCTCGCCGGCCACGCCGATGCGGCGCGCAAGCTTCGAGATGCGGATCGAGGCGGAGC
>NZ_RZRY01000625.1:0-3731 GCF_003998035.1 Mesorhizobium sp. M2A.F.Ca.ET.039.01.1.1
GAGCAGCACCAGGGCGGCCGGCTCGCCGCCGGACAGGATGAAATCGCCGATCGAAATCTCCTCCAAACCCCGCGCTTCGATCAGGCGCTGGTCGACGCCTTCGAAGCGGCCGCACAGGATCACAGCGCCCGGTCCGGCGGCAAGCTCGCGCACGCGCGCCTGGGTCAGCGGTATTCCGCGCGGGCTCATCAGCAGCCTTGGACGCTCATCGCCCAGCGGCGAGGCGTGGTCGATCGCCTTCGCCAGCACGTCGGCGCGCATCACCATGCCGGCGCCGCCGCCGGCCGGCGTATCGTCGACCGTGCGGTGCCTGTCGGTGGCGAAATCGCGGATCTGGACCGCCTCCAGCGACCATGTGCCGGCTTCCAGCGCCCGTCCCGCGAGCGACAGGCCGAGCGCGCCGGGAAACATCTCCGGATAGAGCGTGAGCACCGAAGCGGCAAAGCTCAACGGTTGCCTCCGGCATCCTTCGGTCCGCGCGGCCGGCCCTTCGGGTCGAAGCCGGACCGGCCAGGCGCTTCACTGTCGTCCTCATCTTCGACAAGGCCAGCGGCCAGCGGATCGACCTCGACGAAACCGTCGGCGATCGAGACATGCGGCACCGCGGCCTGCGTGAACGGGATCAGCACGCCCTTGCGGCCGGCAAGGGTGACATCGAGGATGTCGCCGCCGCCGAAATTATGCACGGCGACGACCTTGCCGATGACGCCGGTATCGTCCCTGACATCGAGCCCGACAAGATCGGCGTGATAGAACTCGTCCTCCTCGCCGTCGTCGGGCAGCACCGAACGGTCGACGAAAAGCTCTATACCGGCCAATGCCTCGGCGGCGTTGCGGTCGTTGACGCCCTTGAAGCGCACCACCACTACGGTCCCGGCAGGCCTGATGTCGGTGATCTGGAAGGCACGACCGTCCTTGGCGAAGAGCGGGCCGTAATCGGCCAGCGCCAGCGGGTCGCCGGTGAAGGTTGTCACCCTGAGTTCGCCCTTGATGCCGTGCGCGGCACCGATGACGGCCATCTGTACGGGGTTTTCGAGCTTCGACATGGCGGCACTTCCTTTGCCTTGCTCTAGCCCCCTGACGCCATCATTTCAATGACGGCCTCTTCACCGCTTCCTAACCTCGACACCCGACAATGGCGCCATGCAGGAATTCCTCATCCCGGCAAAACCCGATCTCCAGGCGGCGCGCGAGACCTGGCTGAAGACACTGGCGCATGAGCGCCGGCTGTCGCCGGAGACGGTCGAGGCCTATGAACGCGACACGCGCCAGTTCCTGCATTTCCTGACCGGACATCGCGGCGGCCCGCCCGGCATTTCCGACATCGCCGACCTGCGTCCCGCCGATCTGCGCGGCTTCCTCGCCAAGCGCCGCAATGACGGCGCCGGCGCCCGCACGCTGGGGCGCGGCCTTGCCGGCATCCGCTCCCTGCTGCGCTTTCTCGAAAAACGCGGCCTCGTCAACGCTGCGGGTGCCATCGCTCTGCGCGCGCCGCGCCAGCCGAAATCGCTGCCCAAGCCGCTGGCGGCAAGCGACGCCAGAAAGGTCGTGTCGATGGAAGGCCAGCTCGCGGAAGAACCCTGGATCGCCGCCCGCAATGCCGCCGTGCTGACGCTGCTCTATGGCTCCGGCCTGCGCATTTCGGAAGCGCTGGGGTTGACCGGCGCCGATCTGGCGACGGAAGCCGACACCGTGCTGCGCGTCACCGGCAAGGGCGGCAAGACGCGGCTGGTGCCGGTGCTGCCGGTGGCCCGCGATGCGGTGGCGGAATACCGCCGGCTCTGCCCCTTCCACATCGGTCCCGACGGCCTTTTGTTCCGCGGCGCCCGCGGCGGCCCGCTCAACCCGGCCATCATCCAGCGCGAGATGGCGAAGCTGCGCTCGGCGCTGAACCTGCCCGACACCGCGACGCCGCATGCCCTGCGCCACTCCTTCGCCACTCACCTGCTCGGCCGCGGCGGCGACCTGCGCACGATCCAGGAGCTGCTCGGCCACGCCAGCCTGTCGACGACCCAGATCTACACCGGCGTCGACACCGCGAGGCTGCTCGACATCTACGAGAAGGCGCATCCCCGCGCCTGAGCCCCCCTGACTTCGTCATCCACGGGCGGAGCGACGCGAAGCGGAGCGCAGACCCGAGGATCCATGCCGTGACGTCGAAACTGGGGCTCAGCGGAGCAGAATTCTGCACCGTCGCAACGCGTTGAGGTCACGGAATGGATCCTCGGGTCTGCGCGCGTCGCTTCGCTCCTTGCTCCGCCCGTGGATGACGACCCGATGGACGTTTCCGCTAACCACCAAGGGCATTCCATCCGACAACGCACCTCGAACAATTTCACCGCGCCGATTAACCGTTTTGCCGCTTTTCAGCGCTAAGACCCTTCCCATGAAACGCGTCATCGCCATTGCCGACCGCGCGGCCCTTGTCTCGTTGAAGCTGCTTGCGGCGCTCAACCTGCTGTTTTTCCTGTCTTTCATCTTCGTTCTGCTGCTCGCAAGCCGGGCGCATGCAGAGGCGCCGAATTGCGCCGGCACCGATCTCTTGACCGCGCTGGAGAAGAGCGATCCAGCCGCCTTCAAGAAGGTCGAGACCGAAGCGGCAGCCGTTCCGAACGGCAAGGGCCTGTTGTGGAAGCTGGAGAAGCCGGGCGAGAAACCGTCCTATCTGTTCGGCACCATGCACATGACCGACACGCGCGTCACCACGTTGCCGGCCGCCGCGCAGAAAGCCTATGACGGCGCCGGCACCGTCATCATCGAAACCACCGATGCCATGGACAGGGCCAAGATGATGGCCGCAATGGCCAGCGAACCCGGCCTGATGATGTTCACCGACAACACCACCTTGTCGTCGCTGCTGTCGCCGGACGATGCGGCGGCGCTGAACAAGGGGCTCGACGCCCGCGGCATCCCGCCGGCGACGGTCGCCAAGATGAAGCCGTGGATCCTGTCGGCGATGATGGCGCTGCCGGCCTGCGAGGTGGCGCGCCAGTCCGCCGGCGAACCCGTGCTGGACGTCAAGCTAGCTTCGGACGCCAAGGCCTCGGGCAAGGACGTCGAAGGGCTCGAGACCGCCGTTGGCCAGCTGCGCGCGATGGCTTCGCTGCCGCTGGAATTCCACATGAAGAGCCTGGTCGAGACGATGAAGCTCGGCGACAAGGTGAACGACGTCAACGAAACGATGATCGTGCTCTACCAGCGCGGCGAGGTCGGCATGTTCTGGCCGCTGTTCAAGGCGGTGCTGCCCGAGACCGCCGATGACCAGGCCGGCTATGCCGCCTTCGAGCAGACCATGATCACCAGCCGCAACAAGGTGATGGCCGCGAATGCGATGCCGATTCTGGCCAAGGGCAACGTCTTCATGGCCGTCGGCGCCATGCATCTGCCCGGCCCGGAAGGACTGGTCGAGGATTTTCGCAAGGCAGGGTATAGTGTTACCGCCGTCAACTGAGTCGTCTGGCGGCTGGCGGACCTGAAAACGCCGGTTTTTCAGCGCTTTCCGTCCGTTTGCGTGAAACCCGATGCGGGATCAACGCGTTGATGGCTGTTATTTTGATGACTTTCATCCAAGGAGGACACGTTTCATGGCGAACCCTAACGACCCCTTCACCCCTTCGAGCCCGCCTCCCAGGTCCGGTGGCGGCGGCAGCGGGTGGCTGATCGCCCTTGTTGTCATTATCCTGGCCATTGTTGCGTATTATGTCTTTGGCAGAAGCGGCGGCGAGCAAGCC
>NZ_RZRY01000626.1:0-3695 GCF_003998035.1 Mesorhizobium sp. M2A.F.Ca.ET.039.01.1.1
TCCTGGTCGTGCGTGACGAAGACGGTGGTGTGACCGGTGCGGTCGTGGATCTCGCGCAGCCAGCGCCGCAGCTCGCGGCGAACCTGCGCGTCGAGCGCGCCGAAGGGTTCGTCGAGCAGAAGCACCTTGGGCTCGATCGCCATGGCGCGGGCCAAAGCCACGCGCTGGCGCTGGCCGCCGGAAAGCTGCGCCGGATAGCGCTTTTCCAGGCCTGACAGCTGGACGAGGTCGAGCAGTTCCAGCGCCCGGCGGCGGATTTCCTGCGCCCGCGGCCTGGCGGCGCCGTGCCGGACCTTCAGGCCGAAGCCGATATTGTCGGCAACCGTCATGTGACGGAACAGCGCGTAATGCTGGAAGACGAAGCCGACGTTGCGTTCCTGGATCGACTTCTGCGAAGCGTCTTCCTCGCCGAAGAAGATCGCCCCCTTGGTCGGCCGCTCCAGCCCGGCGATCAGGCGCAGCAGCGTCGTCTTGCCGGAGCCCGATGGGCCCAGCAGCGCGATGAGCTCGCCGGACTTGATGTCGAGCGACACGTCGTGGAGCGCCGGAAACCGCTCAAACTCCTTGCGCACGTTGACGACGCGAACTTCCATAGAATGACCTCTGTTAGTTGATGCATGTCATTATCCCAAAACCGCTACACACTTCTGGGTGACATGCATCTAGTGTCCGCGTGTCGCGGCGATCTCGGCGCCGTAGCGCATCTCGAGAAGTGTTTTCAAGACCAGCGTCACCAGAGCGAGGCCGGCGAGCAGCGAAGCGACCGCAAAGGCGCCGACGGCATTGTACTCGTTGTAGAGGATCTCGACATGCAGCGGCATGGTGTTGGTTAGGCCGCGTATGTGGCCCGACACCACCGAGACCGCGCCGAACTCGCCCATGGCGCGCGCATTGCAGAGCAGAACGCCATAGAGCAGCCCCCATTTGACGTTGGGCAACGTCACATACCAGAAGGCCTGCCAGCCGCTGGCGCCGAGCGAGAGCGCCGCCTCCTCGTCGCCATTGCCTTGTTCCTGCATCAGCGGGATCAACTCGCGCGCGACGAAGGGGAAGGTGACGAAGACGGTTGCCAGAACGATGCCTGGCACGGCGAACAGGATCTGGATGCCATGCGCCTTCAGCCATTCGCCGAGCAGTCCTTGAGCGCCGAACAGAAGCACATAGACCAGGCCGGAAATGACCGGCGAGACCGAGAAGGGCAGGTCGATGAGCGTAGTCAGGAACGCTTTCCCCTTGAACTCGAACTTGGCGATGGCCCAGGCAGCCGAAAGGCCGAAGACGAGATTGAGCGGCACCGAGATCGCCGCCACCAGCAATGTCAGGCGGATGGCGGAACGCGTGTCGGCATCGCTGAGCGATTGGAAATAGGCGCCGACGCCCTTGGCGAAAGCCTCCTTGAACACGATGATCAGCGGCAACAGCAGGAAGATGCCGAGAAAGACCAGCGTGACGGTCGTCAGCGTGATGCGGACGGGACGGCTTTCCGTGACCGCGGCCGACTGGCTCTCGTGGTGCGGTTCATAGGACTTGATCTCGGGATCAGCCATAGCGCTTGCGGCTCCATGTCTGCACGAGGTTGATGAGGAGCAGCATGGCGAAGGACAGCGCCAGCATGATCGCGGCGATCGCGGTCGCGGCCGGATAGTTGTACTCCTCCAACCGGATGACGATCAGAAGCGGCGCGATCTCGGATTTGTAGGGCAGGTTGCCGGCGATGAAGATGACCGAGCCGTATTCACCGACGCCACGCGCGAAGGCGAGCGAGAAGCCGGTGATGATGGCCGGCGCCAAGCTGGGCAGCAGCACACGGGTGATGATCTGGAAGCGGCTGGCGCCGAGCGTGGCGGCGGCCTCCTCGACCTCCTTGTCGAGCTCTTCCATGATCGGCTGTACAGTGCGCACGACGAAGGGCAGGCCGATGAACACCAGCGCCACGATGATGCCGAGCGGCGTGTAGGCGACCTTGAGGCCGAGCGGCATCAGCAATTTGCCGAGCCAGCCGGTCGGTGCATAGAGCGTGGTCAGCGCGATGCCGGCGACCGCGGTGGGCAGCGCGAAGGGCAGGTCGACCATGGCGTCGACGACGCGGCGGCCGGGGAAACGGTAGCGGACCAGCACCCAGGCCACGAGCGTGCCGAACACGACATTGACGGCGGCCGCGATGAAGGCCGTGCCGAAGCTGATTTCGAGCGCCTTGAGGGTGCGCCGGTCGGTGGCCAAGGCCCAGAAATCGGTCCAGCCGAGCGCGGCCGAACGCCAGATCAGCCCCGAGAGCGGGATAAGGATGATGAGCGTGAGGTAGGCAAGCGAGAAGCCGAGCGTCAGTCCGAAACCCGGAATGACACTCGGCTGTCTGAATCGCCACCCCGCGTGAGCGGGTGCTGTGGTCATGCTGTTCTGGATCGTCCCTTCTTACTCAACCAGATTGCAGTCGCCAGTTTTCGAGGCCCGGCCTCTCACTGCGCCGGCTTGTAGATCTGGTCGAATATACCACCGTCGCCGAAATGGTAAGGCTGCGCCTTCTTCCAGCCGCCGAATTGCGGGTCGTCGATGGTGACGAGCTTGATAGCAGGCAGTTTGGCGAGGTCCTCGGCCGGAACCAGTTCGGGCTTGGACGGACGATAGTGGTTCTTGGCGATGATGGTCTGGCCTTCCTTCGAATAGAGCCAGGAAAGATAGGCCTCGGCCACCTTGCGCGTGCCTTTGGCGTCGACATTGGCGTCGACCACAGCGACGGGCGGCTCGGCCAGGATCGAGGTCGGCGGGTAGACGATGTCGAAATTGTCGGCGCCGAATTCGTCGAGCGCCAGATAGGCGTCGTTCTCCCAGCCGATCAGGACGTCGCCCAGGCCCTTCTGAGCAAAGGTGACTGTCGAACCGCGCGCGCCGCTGTCGAGCACCGGGGCGTTGGCATAGAGCTTGGCGACGAATTCCTTGGTCTTGGCCTCGTCGTTGCCGTCATGCGCGTTGGCGTAGGCCCAGGCCGCCAGGTAGTTCCAGCGCGCACCGCCGGAGGTCTTCGGGTTCGGCGTGATCACCTGGACGCCGTCCTTGACCAGATCGCTCCAGTCGTGGATGCCCTTGGGGTTGCCCTTGCGCACCAGGAAGATGATGGTCGAAGTGTAAGGTGCTGAATTGTTTTCGAATTTCTTGCGCCAGTCGGGATTGATCTTCTTCGACTTCGAGACGATGGCGTTGATGTCGCCTTCGAGCGCCAGCGTCACCACATCGGCGTTGAGGCCGTCGATCACCGCGCGGGCCTGGGCGCCCGACCCGCCATGCGACTGCTGGATGGTGACCGTCTCGCCGGTCTCGGCTTTCCAGTGCGCGGCGAAGGCCTCGTCATAGGCCTTGTAAAGCTCACGTGTCGGATCGTAGGACACGTTCAAAATGGTCGTATCGGCAAACGCGAAACCGAGCGTGCCGAACTGGACAGATGTGGCGACCAGCGCGCCGAGCAGTTTCCTGAAATGAGGTTTGGTCATTCCCGCCTCCGTTGAACTGCTGCGAACCCTAGCGAGTTTATAGAATTTAGATGCATTGAATGTTGCCTTTTTCGCCTCCTAGAAGCAATTTTTCGCCGTATGTCCGTCGATCGAAGAAATATCTTCCTCAAGCCGGCGACACCATGAATCCTTGCCAGCCCGCCTAATTAGAACCGGCGACGGTTTGGGCAAGGCTGGATGGTTCCCGGT
>NZ_RZRY01000627.1:0-3686 GCF_003998035.1 Mesorhizobium sp. M2A.F.Ca.ET.039.01.1.1
GTTCCAACGTGCTGCAGTCGCTCAACGGCTCGATCAACGCGGTCTGGGTCGGCCGCTTCCTCGGCGAGGCGGCGCTGACGGCGACCTCCAACGCCAATCTGGTGCTGTTCCTGATCCTCGGCACGGTGTTCGGCATCGGCATGGCGGCGACCATCCTGGTGGCGCAGTCCGTCGGCGCCCGCGATCTGCCCGCGGCGAAGCGCATCGTCGGCACCAGCGCCACCTTCTTCTTCCTGGTCTCGGTCGTGTTCGCCGTCTGCGGCTGGATCTGGGTCGACGCTATCCTCACCGGGCTCGGCACGCCGTCGGACGCCTTGCCGCTGGCGCGCAGCTACCTGCGCATCATCTTCGTCGCGGTGCCAATGATGAACCTTCTGTCCTTCGTCATGACCGTGCTGCGCGGCGCCGGCGACTCGCGAACCCCGTTTTTCTTCATGGCGCTGGCGGTCGTTCTTGACGTCGTGCTCAATCCGCTGCTGATCCGCGGCATCGGCCCCTTCCCCGAGCTCGGCATCGCCGGCTCGGCGACCTCGACGCTCATAGGCCAGACGGTGAGCGGCATTGCCATCCTGATCGTGCTTTATCTTCGCAAGCACCCGCTGCGGTTG
Organism: Mesorhizobium sp. M2A.F.Ca.ET.039.01.1.1; assembly: GCF_003998035.1. Lineage (NCBI taxonomy): Bacteria > Pseudomonadati > Pseudomonadota > Alphaproteobacteria > Hyphomicrobiales > Phyllobacteriaceae > Mesorhizobium > Mesorhizobium sp. M2A.F.Ca.ET.039.01.1.1. The sequence continues at coordinate 609 of NZ_RZRY01000627.1, forward strand.
GCCGGCGCCGATCTCGCTCTGCTGCGGCCCGACCCGGCGCTGCTGCGCATCGTCGTCTTCAAGGGCATCCCGATGGGCCTGCAGATGATCGTCATCTCGGCCGCGGCGCTCACCGTGATGGGCATCGTCAACTCCTACGGCTCGCAGGTCGCCGCCGCTTACGGCATCCCGGCGCAGCTCTGGACCTATATCCAGATGCCGGCGCTGGCGATCGGGGCAGCGGTTTCCTCGATGGCCGCGCAGAATGTCGGCGCCGGCCGCTGGGACCGCATCGGCAAGGTCGCGGCTTCGGGGGTCGGCTTCAACCTGGTGCTGACCGGCGCGCTGGTGGCGCTGCTCTTCGTCTTCGACCGCCCGGTGCTCAGCCTCTTCCTCAGCAACGACAGCGCCGCGATCGACATTGCCGCTCATATCAACAGGGTGGCGTCCTGGTCGTTCATCCTGTTCGGCATCACGATCGTGCTCTTCGCCACGGTGCGCGCCACCGGCGCCGTCATGCCGCCGCTGATCATCCTGATCATCTCGGTGTTGTTCATTCGCACCGGCTTTGCCTATTTCATGCGCAGCGTCATCGGCCAGGAGGCGCTGTGGTGGAGCTTTCCGGCCGGCTCGATCGCCTCGCTGGTGCTTGCCGCAGCCTATTATCGCCTCGGCCGCTGGCGCACCACGCATATGATCGAGGGCCGGCCGGCGGCCGGCGAGCCGCCCGACACCGGCCTCGGCGTGCCGCGCCAGCGCGCCAATCTTGCGCCTGAGACACCGGCCAGCTGAGATCTACTGCCGCGCGTATTTGGCGCCGAAACCGAGCGCCACCAGCGAGAAGACGATGATCATGCCGGCAAAGGCCAGGCTTGCCGCGGTGGCGTTGGCCAGGCTGGACAGCACGCCGATGCCGATCACCGGCAGCGCGTTGCCGCAGAAGCAGCAGATGAAGAAGACCGAGACCACCTCGGCGCGGCGGTCGGCCGGCGCGATCTGATTCACCACCTGCAGGCCGCCGCGATAGCCGAGCGCCGCCGCCGCGCCGCAGACCGCGGTCGCCGCGATCATGAGTGCCATCGAGGCGTAGATTTGCGCCGCGACGACCAGCGCCACAGCCGGGATCATCAGGACGAGCGCCGCAAGCATGGTGGAGCGGCTAGCAAGCCGGGCGGTGGCCACGATGGTGATGGCCGACACGATCGACAGCTCGAAAAAAAGCCCGCCGGCTTCGGCATGATTGGTCACGTGCAGCTGCTGCGCGAGAATGCTCGGCGCCAGCGCGGCATAAAAGCCGACAAGCGCCATGGCGCCGAAGCCGGTCACCGCCGGCGCCACGAATTGCGCGCGGATATTGTCGGGCACCGAAAGCCGTGGCCGCAGCGAGACATCCGAGAGCCGCCCCGGACTGGAGACCGTTTCCCGCGTGCGCCAGATCAGCACGGTCACCAACGCAAGCAGGACGAGATAGACGGCAAATGTGAGCCTGAGCGGCCAGGGCGCATATTGGGCGAGCAGCCCCGCCATGAGCGCGCCGACGCCGAGACCGATGAAGTTGGTGCTGGTGGTGATGATAGCGGCGCTCGACTTGTCCTTGCCTTCGATCAGCTCGGCCAGCCAGGCGGTGCCCGCGCCCGCGCCGACGCCTATGCCAAGCCCGCTCAGAATGCGGGCGATGTCGAGCCAGGCGAGGTTTTCGGCGAAGAGGAAAAACAACGCGCTGACCACGGCAACCCCCATCGCGGCCAGCGCGGCGGGACGGCGGCCGATCACATCCGACACCCGGCCGAAAAACAGCAGCGCCCCCAGATTGCCGACGACGTAGACGGCGTAAACCAGCGTCAGCGTGACCTGCGAGAAGCCGAAGGTCTGCTTGTAGATGATGTAGAGCGGGGTCAACGCGGTGCTGCCGGCAAAAAGCGCGGCGATCATGGCGGCGACGGCGGCCTTCGCGGTCCTCCCGCCAAGCTCATGGTCACGCGTCATGGTTTGAGCGTAGCGGTCATGGCGACCTCCGAGGGTTGCAAGCCCAACGCCTACATAATGGCGCCGTTCCACCCTGCGAATCTCCTCCTGACAGTTCTGGCAGGATGGTCAGCCGCGGCATCCTCCCTTAACGTCGACGCAAAGCGAGGGAAGAATCATGGGCAAGGGACGGGTCGAGGCATTCACCGATGGCGTCGTCGCCATCATCATCACCATCATGGTGCTGGAGCTGAAAGTGCCGCATGGCGAGGATTTTTCCGCGCTTTTGCCGCTGTGGCCGGTCTTCTTCTGCTACGTGCTCTCCTTCATCAATGTCGGCATCTACTGGAACAACCTGCACAACATGTTCCACACCGTGCAACGCGTCGACGGGCGCGTGCTGTGGGCCAACATGAACCTGCTGTTCTGGCTGTCGCTGATGCCGGTGACCACCGCGTTCATGGGGGAGAACCACTTCGCCCCGGTGCCGGTCGCCGTCTATGGCTTCGACCTGGCGCTTTGCGCCGTTGCCTACAACATCCTGGTCATCAAGCTGCGCCATCTGCACGGCGCCGAAACGACCTTCGCCAGGGCCGTGGGCCAGGATCGCAAGGGCAAGATTTCTCTGGCGCTCTACATCGCCGCCGTCCTGCTCAGCTTTCTCAACCAATGGATCAGCGTGGCGATCTACGTGCTTGTGGCGGCGATCTGGTTTGCGCCCGACAAACGGTTCGAGAGGCTGATCGAAAAATAGAAACCTATTTCCGCATCGCTTTCAGCTTCTCGGCCACCGAGGCGGCAAGGTCGGCATAGCGCTCCTCCAGCCGCTCGGCCGCCTTGATGATCGCGAAGTCATGGCCGAACTTCTCCAGCGCCAGCCGCAGCTTCTCGGCGAAATCCGCCTGCTTCTCCAGCGCCGCGAACAGCGTTTTCACCTGCGTCTCGCTGATATCGGGATTGGCGAGCATCTTCGGCACCTCGCGGCCCATCTCGTCGCCATTGGCGGTCTGCTCTTTGAGGATTCCGATCCAGTCGGTCAAATGCCGAGCTCCTTTTTCAGGACAGCATGCGCGGCAGGCGCAGCGATGGTCAACCCGTTGCGACTGTAGTCGTCAACTCGTTGCGACTGTAAGT
>NZ_RZRY01000628.1:0-3682 GCF_003998035.1 Mesorhizobium sp. M2A.F.Ca.ET.039.01.1.1
CCCAAGGACCGCACGACGGCATATCTGCTCAACCCGGATCCCAACGACAAGATGTTCCAGCGCGAACCGGGCAGCTACCGCGCGGAGCTCAACCAGCGCTTTGCCGAGTGGTCCTATTCGCTGGTGTTCGCGCTGATCGCGCTGGCCGTCGCGGGCGATGCGCGCTCGCATCGCGAAGCACGCATCAACCCGTTGATCACGGCGATCGCGATTGCGCTTTTCGTGCGATGGCTGGGCTTCTTCGCCGCCGGCAAGGCCGACAGGGTCTCGTACTACATCTACCTGCTCTACGGCATACCGCTGATTGCGTCCGCGGTTTCGATCTGGTTCATCGTCTCGTCCCGCACCATGGAATTGCCGGTCAGTTGGGCGGACTGGCTGACCAATCTCGCCAAGCGCGCCAGCGACAACTGGACGGCATTCAAGCTGTGGCTTGCGCGGCGCACCTCCGGCCAGGGAGCCTGACCATGGGCTGGACGCTGGGCCGCTATTTCTTCTTCCGCTACGTCTCGATCACCTTCTGGTTCTTCCTGGGCCTGCTGGCGCTGGTGTTCCTGATCGATTTCACCGAGCTCTCCGGCCGCACGACCGGGCTGCCGGGGTTCACCTATGGCACGGCCTTCGCCATTTCGGCGCTCAGGATGCCGATGATCATGCTGCAGACGGTGCCGTTCGTCGGGCTGTTCTCGGCAATGGCGACGCTTGTGTCGCTCAACCGCCGCTACGAGCTGGTGATCGCGCGCTCGGCCGGCGTTTCGGCCTGGCAGTTCCTGTTTCCCTGCTGCGTCGGCGCGCTGATGTTCGGCGTGCTGTCGGTGGCCGTGATGAACCCCATCGCCGCGCACGGCTTTTCCTGGTCCGAGCAGATGGAGAACGACCTCAGGGCCGGCAAATCGAATGCCGTCACCACCAATGTCACGCCTTGGCTCAGGCAGAAGACCGAATCAGGCGACACCATCATCGGCGCCCGCGCCATCCTCAATCAGGGGCTGGAGATGGCGGACGCGGTGTTCTTCATCCTCGACCCGCAGGGCAACATCGCCGAGCGCAAGGACGCAGCCAAGGCCTTCCTGCGCGACGGCTACTGGGAATTGCAGGACGTCAAGGTCTTCAAGGCGGGCAACATCCGGACGCTGGCGACCGACAAGCTGCCGACCAACCTCAAGCCGGAATTCGTTCAGGAGCGCCTGGCGCGCCCGGAAACCATCCCTTTCTACGAGCTGCCGCGCAAGATCGAAGTTGCCCGTTCCTTCGGGCTCAAGGCAAATGCCTTCGCCATGCAGTTTGATTCGCTGCTGGCGTTGCCGTTCCTCCTCGTCGCCATGACGCTGATTGCTGCAACGGTTTCAATGCGATTTGCGCGAATGGGGCAGTCGGCAACGATGATTCTGGGTGGCGTCGTGGCCGGCTTTCTGCTTTATGTCGTTTCGGTACTGGTCAAGGCATTCGGTGTGGCCGGATTCGTTCCTACGGTGGTGGCTGCATGGGTTCCGGTCGTCGTGGCTATGTTCTTTGGGGTGACGTTTCTGCTATACAAGGAAGACGGTTAGTGAGGGAGGCGGTTTTGCGCAGCCATAGGCAGGCCGGTTTGGCACGCCTTTATGGGGCGACCGCCTTGGCATGTCTGTTCGCTTGTGCGGTGCCGACGGCACCCGCACAGGCGCAGACCATCGCTGCCAAGCCCGTCCCGTCCGGCACGCAGATGCTGCTGGCCGCCGATACGCTTGTCTATGACAACGACCAGCATACGGTGACGGCCGTCGGCGGCGTGCAGATCGACTATGGCGGCAACAAGCTGGTCGCCCAGCGCGTGGTGTACAACCGCGACACCAAGCGCCTCGTCGCCAGCGGCGCCGTCGAGCTCATCAACAGCGACGGCACCAAGATCAATTCCGACCATATCGACATCACCGACGACTTCGCCGACGGGTTCACCAACGCGTTGCGCGTCGAGACGATCGACAAGGCCTATTTCGCCGCCGAGAGCGGCGAGCGCATGGGCGGCGTGCTGACCACCTTCCACAATGGCGTCTACACCGCCTGCGAGCCTTGCGAGGACAAGCCGGACAAAGCCCCGACCTGGCGCGTCAAGGCACGCAAGATCATCTGGAACGGCGAGAAGAAGACGGTCCGCTTCGAAAATTCGAATTTCGAATTCTTCGGCTTCCCGCTTGCCTATCTGCCGGCCTTCGAGATCGCCGACCCGACCGTGAAGCGCAAGAGCGGCTTCCTGATCCCCGGCATCGTCTACAACAACAATCTCGGCGTCGGCGTCAAAGTCCCCTATTATTTCGCACTGTCCCCGACCTATGACCTGACCGTCACCGGCAGCGGCTATACCAAGCAGGGCTTCCTCGGCGAGGCCGAGTGGCGCCAGCGCTTCAACAACGGCCAGTACACGCTGAAGATCGCCGGCATCAACCAGCAGGATCCCGACGCCTTTATCGGCACCGGCAATCGCCCCACTGTCGATTCAGGCGAGCCCGGCGATCCGAACAAGTTCCGCGGCATGATGGGCACCACGGGCCAGTTCGCGATCAACGAGCGTTGGGACTTCGGCTGGGATGTGCTGCTGCAGACCGACAAGAATTTCTCGCGCACCTACAACATCGACAGCTTCAGCGACCTCGTCCATCAGTCGTCGATCTATCTGACGGGCTTGAGCGACCGCAACTACTTCGACGTCCGCGCCATGCGCTTCGAGGTGCAGGAAGACACGCTCTCCAGCGATCCCACATCGCGCTCCGCCAAGCAGCCCTGGGTGCTGCCGTCGCTCGACTATGCGTATATTCCCGACGCGTCGGTGGCCGGCGGCCAGTTGTCGTTCAACGTGAACACGCGTGTGATCAGCCGCAACCGGCTGGACGCCGTGCTGGCTGATGCCAGCGACCCGGCTTCGATCAACAACGTGCGCGGCATCGAAGGCGAATCCAGCCGGGTGAGCGCGGAAGCCGAGTGGAAGCGGACCTTCACCACCGACGGCGGTCTGCAGTTGACTCCGCTGCTCGCCTTCCGCGGCGATGCCGGCTATGTCAACGCCAATCAGGCTTCGCTCGATGCCGTCAACCAGATGGGCACGAATCTCGGCCAAGACGTCGACATGCGCTCGTCGCTTGCCCGCTACATGGCGACCCTCGGCCTCGAGGCGCGGTGGCCGCTGCTGTTCTCGATGCCCAGCTCCAGCCATGTCCTGGAGCCGACCGCGCAGGTCTTTGTGCGTCCGAACGAGCAATATGTCGGCGGACTGGCCGTTCCGAACGAAGACGCGCAGAGCTTCGTCTTCGACGCCACGACGCTGTTCGAGCGCGATAAATTCTCCGGCTATGACCGGATCGAAGGCGGCACACGCGCGAATGTCGGCTTCCGCTATTCAGGCGCCTATGACAATGGCTGGGCCACGAATGCCATCTTCGGCCAGTCCTACCAGCTCGCGGGCGAGAACTCCTTCGCCGCGCCCGATCTCGTCAATGCCGGAGCCGAGTCCGGCCTGGACAAACGGACCTCGGATTATGTCGGACTCGTCGGCTTCAACAGCCCGAGCGGTTTTTCCGGCTCGGTGAGCGGGCGTTTCGACGAGCAGACATTCGAGGTCAGGCGCGCCGAAGTGAAGGCCGCCTATTCCAGCCTGCCGATATCGCTCAGCGCCAAATATGCCTTCATCGAGGCGCAGCCGCTCTATGGC
>NZ_RZRY01000629.1:0-3670 GCF_003998035.1 Mesorhizobium sp. M2A.F.Ca.ET.039.01.1.1
AGTCGGAGGAGCCGGTGCGGTCGAGCGTCAGCGGCGAGATGCGCGTCGGCGTAAAGCGCGGCTCGAAGAGCAGGATCACGGCCGCGACCGACCACTGGAAACGGATGACGGTCTGCACATTCGCCAGTTCGCCCAGCAAAGCGGGCACCGGGCTGCCGACATATTCCCGCAAGACGCGCTCGAAATAGCGCGTCGTCAGCAAGATCTCGATCGCCTGGATGACGTTGTCCCAGCCGCTCTGGCGGAGACCGGTCGAGCGATCCATGCCGAACTGGGTCACCCTTCTTCGTCCTTCGGACAACGAAGAGCGGGCCCTTCCTTTGACACCTTGGCCGCACGGGGTTTGCTGGCCTCAGCCTTCGGCGAAGGCGGCGGCGCGGTCGGCTCGACGACATGCCCGCGAAGGCGCTCGTAGATAGCCTGCGACAGTGTCAAGTCGATCGACGTTCCCGCCGCGCCGAGATGCGGCGCGCGGTGCGTTATGATGAGCTGCATGAAAGCCCTCCTAGTGGTGAACGCCCAACGCTTGGTACCCCCGAGCGTGAGGCAACTCTGGGCCACAACGCCGACACAACACGCTAGGAATTAGACTCTGAGGTGGTCGTGATATGGTTCTCAGCGTTCGTCAGGTTTCGCTCTAACCCGAACGGCGACTACGCCGACCACTCCTAAAAGGACGACAAGCAAGGTAACATACCAATATTCGTACATGTAGTAGATGGCCAGAATCGCCACTGCAGCCACAATTTGTAGCAGGGATTCCATTGCGCCTCCAAGCACCCAGCATATGGGATTATTGTCGCATATCCTTGCCCTGAAGTTGCCCGTCGGACATTACTGCACCATTAACGAGACTCACACCCCAGTTCTCTGCGTTGGATGTTTTCTGCCATTCCCTGTGGGCATTCACACGCTAGGTTTTCACCACTAGTCGGCGGCAAAGACCTTCGAGGACCCCTCGACGATTGGCCAAAAGCCGGTCGAGGACCCTGACATGACGTGAACCTTGTCGCCGACGCGGGCGACCTTCTTCCCTTCGGCCGCGCCGAGGTCGACGCGCGAGGCCGACAGCTCAGCGCGATCACCGCCGCCGTCGAACAGCATGGCCGCCCCGCCGAACTTCGACAGGATCCTCGTGCCCGGGTCGGATGAAGGCGCGGCGCTCTGGTCCGAAAAGGTCATCGGTAACAGAACCGCCTGGCGCATGTCGCCATGCGACGCGACCAGCATCATCTGCTGGCCGTCCGTCGGCGGCCGCCATGATTTCTCGTCGCCGGCGATCTCCGCCCAGGGCCGCAACGGCGACAGGAATTCGCGGCCGTTGGCATCGGACAGCAGGAGCTGCGCCCGCTTAGCCTCGTGGTCGACCTTCTTCACCGTGCCGAACCGCAGATTGCCGGCAACCATGCGCTTGATCGCGGCGATATCGGCCTGAAGGCCGAGAATGACCTTCACCAGTTCCGGGTCATGCATCAGCCGGTACCGCCAAGATCCGGATCGGGCAGGATGTCTTCCGTCAGTTCGGTCTGGGCGCCGTTGATCACGGTGCCGATAGTCTCGAAATCGACGGCCTCGACGAAGGCCGGAAGCGCGTCCGGAGGCGCCACGCCCAGCATGCCGGGCACCGCTGCCGTGGTCATCAGGGTCGACTGCACCTTCTGCCAGCTCGTCAGATCGGCACCCTTGCCGAGCTCGGCGCGCATGATGGTGACCGCCGCTTGATAGTCCGCGACTGTAGAGAGCCCGGTCAGCGCCGCGTCTATGACGGCTGGCAGCGGCGCGCCGGGCGCGGGATCGCAGACCGGCTCGATCTCGATCTCGACCATGCGGATGGCATGCTTGCGGCCGCCCTCCGGATCGACACCGCGCGCGGCTTTCACCGGGCCGATCGCCGCAACGAGAGCGCGGAAGCATTCGGCGAAGGCATTGTTCGGGTCCGACAGTACGCGCCGCCATTGGCGGTCGAGCATGTCGAGCGAGAATTCAAGCCCGGCGTCGGTCGGCGCGATCTCGATCTGGCTGACGGTCTGACCATCGGTCGTCTGATAGGTGACGCTCGAGGCGACGATCAGGTCGAGCGCGAAGGTCACCGTGCCGGAGGTGACGAAGAAGCCTTCGTTCTGACCCGTGTACCTGGCCTCATCGATCCGCACCAGGACGACCGGCGTCTGCCGGTCGCTCATGATCGAAGACAAGGCCTCGATCGAGGAATCGGTAACGCCATCGGCGGCGATGGTGTTGCCGCGCAGCGCCTGGACGGCCAGCATGCGCAGCATGGCGTTCACGAGGCTCATTTCAGTTCTGTCCTTCGCTTGCCGCGGCTTCGCCGCTCGCTGCGGACGGCCGGGCAAAAGTGCCCGACGGGCGGTCGCCCTTGCCGCCTTTGGCGGATCATGCCGCAGCCTTCAAATTCGACAGATAGAACACGATCAACTCGGGAAGGTCGTCGACGACGCGCTCGATAGCGTAGATCGGCTCGGTCGGGCGGCTGGTGACTTCGCAGTGGTCGCCGGCCTTCGGCAGCCAAGCCATGTCCTCGCGCGGGATCGAGATCGTGCACAGCCGCCCGGCAAAGCGGATCGGCGCCATGCCGCGATCGTGGCCGCCCAGGAATTCGAGGTCCGGGTTGATGTCGAACCGCCCCTTGACACCGACCATGGCCGGCCGGGACGGATCATTGGCAACCGACATCTCGCCCCGAACCTTGGCGCGGATGGTGATCAGGTCACCGAGGCGGGCGCGCGTCTCATGGACAAGGCGCGAGCGGGCTGCACGAATGTCCATGAAAGGCTCCGATCTCTGGTTCTCCGCCGGCGAATATCATCGGCGAGAGTGGATTGATGAGGACCGCCCATCTCGTTGATAGCGCAGATTTGGGTGGCAAGGCGGAGGAGTACACGTATATTGACTTACGATCTGAGCGAGGCGTAGCCTGGGTAATCCTTAGGCTGAGACGATAACGTTGCGATGATAAACAGTTCCTGTAGGGTGGTAGTTTTGCATCGAAAACGCGAGCTACTATGGTATTAACTTTCTTTATAAGTGGTATTTTGATGACGGCTCTTGTCATTGCCGTTGCCGGTTATGCTCAAAATTCGTATTATAAAAGGAAATCTGCTCGCTGGCCATCTGTCGAAGCCACGGTAATAGATCGACTTTTGCGTGGATCCGATCCTCCGGATTATAATCTGCAAGTGCGGTACGAATTTAACGGGAGAATATTCCATTCGATACTGCGTGACAATTTTCATACCCTTAGTGACAAATTGAATACAGGGGACAAGCTATTTATAAAAGTCGATCCTGAGGATAATTCTATCTGCTTTGTAAGCTGATTTCCGGCCTGCCCGGCGTCCTTTGCCGCTTCTCGCGGTTTTATCCGCCTTGTAAGAGGCGAAATGGTCGTAGATCAGATGCTGCTGCACGAATGTCCTTGAGAGGCTTCCGATACAGCAGACCCGCGCCTAGCCGAGATCCATCTGGCTGGACTCGTCGGCGCGCACCAAGTCGACCTTGGTGGCCGGGCGGGCGACGCCCCTAGCGACCAAATCGTCAAGCTGCTTCTTGTCGACATCGAAGATCGTGCCGGGCGCCTTGGCCTCGATTTCGGCGCGCTTGATGGTCTTGCCTTCCGGGCTTCTCTCGCCCGGCGTCTTGCACAGGTGGACGG
>NZ_RZRY01000062.1:0-16596 GCF_003998035.1 Mesorhizobium sp. M2A.F.Ca.ET.039.01.1.1
CGCATATGGCGGTGGAGTTCGCCAAGGCGGCCGAGGCCAATGGCGCCGATGGCCTGCTGGTGCTGCCGCCTTATCTGGTCAAGTCCGAGCAGGAGGGCCTGCGCCGCCATCTCACCGCCATCTGCCGCGCGGTCGGCATCGGCGTGATCGCCTACAACCGCGACAATGCCATTCTGACGCCCGAGACGCTCGAGCGCGTGGCGCAGGATTGCCCTAACTTGATCGGCTTCAAGGACGGCTTCGGCGACATCGAGCTGCTCACCGCCACGCGCTATCGCATGGGCGACCGGCTGGTCTTTATCGGCGGCATGCCGACGGCCGAGGTCCATGCCAGCGCGGCGGCGGCGATCGGCATGACAACCTATTCCTCGGCCATCTACAATTTCGCGCCCGAGGTCGCGCTGCGTTTCTTCAACGCCTTGCGGGCAGGCCACAAGGCCGAGGTCGACGATCTCATCCGCTCGTTCTTTCTGCCCTATCTCGCCATCCGCAACCGGCGCGCCGGTTATGCCGTGTCGATCGTCAAGGCGGGCGCGCGCATTGCCGGCATCGACTGCGGACCGGTCCGCTCGCCGCTGCTCGACCTGACAGCGGATGAGGAACGCCAGCTCGCCGCCCTTATGCAGGTCTGCAAGATGCCGGTGGCCGAGATGGCTTAGGTCCCATGGATCCTGTGTTACCGCCTTGCCGGACCGTCGACCATGCGGCGATAGCGCTCGCGGCCAGCTTCCAGATGCTCGCGCAAGGTGAAGCGGGCGGCTTCGACATTCTGCCGCTCGATCGCCTGGTAGATGCGGCGGTGCTCCGTCTGGACCTGCTCCAGATACAGCCGCCGCTGCTCAGGCGTTTCGTCGCGCGGGCGCATCAGCTGGCGCGGAATGATGACGGGTCCGAGGAAATGCATGAAGCGTTCGAAATAGGGGTTGCCGGTTGCGGATGCGATCGCCCGGTGGAAGGCGAAATCCGGCTCGATGGCGCTCTCGCCGGCCGCGATCGAAGCGTCGATAGCATCGAGGCAGTTGCGCATGCGGGCAAGGTCGTCGTCACTGCGTTTCTCGGCGGCGATGCCGGCGGCTTCCTGCTCCACCGCAAGCCGAAGCTGCAGCACGTTCTGGACTTCGGTCAGCGAGGTGAGCTCGTCGGAGATGATGCGGAAGGTGGTGGCGGCCTGATGATCCGCGACGAACACGCCCGCCCCCTGGCGGCTGACAACAAGCCCTTCCGAGCGCAGCGAGGCCATGGCTTCCCGGATTACCGTGCGGCTGACGCCGAATTGCGCGATAAGCTCCTGCTCCGTCGGCAGTTTTTCGCCGCTGGTCAAGTGACCGGCACGTATTTCTCGCGCAAACCAGTCGGCAACCTGGGCCGTGCGACTGATCTGCGGGGGAAGGCCAAAGGAACGTCTCATCGTCTTAAAGCAATAACCGAACCGCGTTTGTAGGCAAGCCATAATTTGTCTGGTGATATGATGATATTTGCACCGGTCGTGCCGCAGGCGATCTTTGCTCGCCTTAGCTGGCGCGAACTAACACCCGGGCGGCGGCCAAGAAAGGGGAGGGGCTGATGGTTCCTACCAAACCTGTGTTGTTGACCGGAGCTTCCGGCACGATCGGGCGGCTGCTTTCAACGAGATTGGCAGCCATGGGCTGGACCTTGCGGCTAACCGATATCGCGCCCTTGCCGATCCCGCTGCCGGACAGAGCGAGTTTCAGGACAGCCGATCTCGAGGACCAGAAGGCGGTGAACGAACTGGCCAAGGGCTGTGGGCTGATCCTGCATTTCGGCGGCATCTCCACCGAGCAATCCTTCGAGACCGTGCTCGGCCCGAATTTCCGGGGCGCCTATCATGTCTACGAAGTGGCGCGCCGGGAGAAAGCGCGCGTCGTGTTTCCGTCCTCCGTTCATGCGGTCGGCCTCTACGAACGCACGCAGATCCTCGACCAGGATTGCCTCTTGCGGCCCGACGGCTACTACGGCCTTTCGAAAGCCTATGGCGAGATGCTGGCGCGGCTCTATTTCGACAAGCATGCCGTCGAAAGCGTGCTGATCCGAATCGGTTCCGTGCTGCCGGAAGTGCCCGACGAGCGGATCCTCTCGACCTGGATCTCGCATGACGACTTCGTGCGCCTGATCGAGCGCTGTGCTGCGGCGGAGCGCGTCGATTGCTCGGTCATCTGGGGCCAGTCCAACAATAGCCGCGGCTTCTGGCGAAAGGATGCAAGGCTTAAGCTCGGCTGGACGCCGCAGGACAGTTCCGACGGCCAGGCCGAGCGTGTGCGCGGCAACGTGACCGACAACCCGGTGGTCGAGCGCTACCAGGGCGGCAAGTTCATCGTCGTCGACTACAGCCGCGCGGATTTTCCGCCACGCGAGATGTTCGAGGACGAGTGAGCTATGCCGCTGGTGTCTTGCCGATGGTCATATCCGCCGCCTTCTCGGCGATCATGATCACCGCTGCGTTGGTGTTGGAAGAGACGATGCGCGGTATCACAGAGCTGTCGCAGACGCGCAGGCCGGCAAGACCGCGCACACGAAGCTCGGGATCGACGACGCTCTCGGCATCGCCGCCCATGCGGCAGGTGCCGACCGGATGGTAGGCGCTGCGCCCATGCTCACGGGCAAAGGCTTCGAGCGCCGCGCGTCCTTGCGTGGCCGCTCCAGGCAGATACTCGCGGCTGATGTATTTGGCGAAGGCCGGCTGAGAGAGAATCTCGCGGCTGATCTCGATGCCGTCGATGGCGCGCTCGAGGTCGTAGCGCTCGGCAAAGGGATTGGGATCGATGACCGGCGCATCGCGCAAATCCGCCGAGCGCAGCGTGACGCTGCCGCGCGAACGCGGCCGCACATGGTAAGAATTCAGCGTGCAGCCATTGCCGCCGGGGACCGAGCCGATGCCTTCCTCGACGCCGGCGCCGAGCAGGAAATGGAACTGGATGTCCGGCGTCTCCTCGGAGCGGTCACCCCACCAGAAACCGCCGGCCTCGACGATGTTGGAAGCCACCGGTCCCTTGCCGAACAGCGCGTATTCGAGACCGGCAACGGCCTGCCAGCGCTTCTTCTTGTAGCGGTCGATGCTGTGCGGCCCGTTGAGTTCGGCGACGACGTCGACGTCCATGTGGTCGTGCAGGTTCTGGCCGACGCCGGCGAGGTCATGCACCACCTTGATGCCATGCTGGCCGAGATGCGCGGCCGGGCCGATGCCGGACAGCATCAGGAGTTTCGGCGAGCCTATGGCGCCGGCGGTGACGATCACCTCGCGCTCGGCGCGCATGAGCTCGGTGCGACCGTTGGCGACGATCTCGACGCCAATGGCGCGTCCGTTCTCGACGACGACGCGGCTGACCGTGGCGTCGGTGCGCAGCGTCAGATTCCTGCGGCCGATCGCGGGCTTGAGATAGGTGACCGCGGTGCTCGAGCGTTTGCCGTTGCGCGTCGTGGTCTGGTAGAAGCCGGCGCCTTCCTGCTCGCCGGCATTGAAGTCGGCGCGGAAGGGCAGGCCGGCCTGCTGCGCCGCCTTGACGAAGATCCGAGTCAGCGGGTGCGGCGCCCCGCTGGAAACCCCCAGCGGACCCTCGATGCCGTGCTGCGGACCGGCAAAGGTGTCGTTGCCCTCGGACCGGACGAAGTAGGGCAGCACATCGGCGTAGCTCCATCCCGCGCAGCCGAAGTCAGTCGCCCAGTCGTCATAGTCCTGCGGGCAGCCCCGCGTGAACACCTGAGCGTTGATCGAGGAGCCGCCGCCCAGCACGCGTGCCTGCGGATAGACCATGACGCGGCCGTCGATCTCCTTGCCGGGCGCGGTGTCATAGCCCCAGATCAGCGGTCCCGACGTCATCTTGAAGAAGCCGACCGGCATATGGATGTAGCGGTCCGTGTCGGGCGGACCGGCCTCGAGCAGAACCACCGACAGGTCGGGGTCCTCGCTCAGCCTGGCGGCAAGAACGCAGCCGGCCGAGCCGCCGCCAACGATGATATAATCCGCCATTCTCGCTCCCTTGCCGAGGCGAAGTCAATGCCTCGCTCTTCGTGCGCGGGACGATCTCAAGTCGCTTGTGCCGCGTCAAGAGAAAGAGTATGGTTGCCGTGTTGAAGGGTTGTCATACAAGTAGAGGAGATCGACGACCCTCGCTGGAGGACCCGGCCGCGCTTCCTGCGCAAGCGCCGGGCGGGAAACAAATTCAATCGGGAGGTTCGAAATGAAGGACAGCAATGGTCTTGTTTTTTCCGGCAGGGTCAGCCGCCGGACGCTGATGGTGGGCGCCGCCGCCGGCGCGGTGACGCTGGCGATGCCGAACATATTGCGCGCGGCCGACAAGCCGACGCTGGTGACGTCGATCCGCTCGTTGTCCAATCCCTATCACGCGGTGTGGAAGACCGGCGCCGAGGCCTATGCCAAATGGGCCGGGCTGGAGCATGTCACGCTGGTTTCGGAAGGCAACAGCGAGAAGGGCATCGCCGACATCAAGGCGATGCTGGCCAAGACCAACGGCAACATGGTGCTCAATTCCGACCCCAACGACACGCCTGACGCGCGCCCCATCGTCGAAGCCTGCGCCAAGGCCGGCGCCTATGTGGTGACGCAGTGGAACAAGCCGGCGGACCTGCATCCAAAAGACTTCAACCCGAACTATGTCTCGCATATCGAGTTCGACGGCATCGCCAGCGGCAAGACCATCGCCGAGATCCTGTTCAAGACGATGGGCGGCAAGGGCGGCATCGTCGCGCTCGGCGGCCTGATCTCGACCACGGCCGCGATCGAGCGCAAGAAGGGCCTCGATGCGGCGCTTGCCGCCAATCCCGACATCAAGCTGCTCGACTTCCAGGTCGCAAACTGGAAATCGACCGAGGCCTTCGACCTGATGGGCAATCTGCTGACCCGCTTCGGCGACGACATCAAGGGCATCTGGGCCGCCAATGACGACATGGGCTCCGGCGCGCTCGAAGCGCTGCGCGCCGAGAACCTCGCCGGCAAGGTGCCGATCGTCGGCGTCGACGGCATCAAGACGGCAGTTGACGCGGTGCGCACAGGCGAGTTCGCCTGCACGGTCACCTCGGATCCGTTCTGGCAGGGCGGCATGGGGCTTGCGATCGGCTACAACGCCAAGATCGGCAAGTTCGATCCGGCCAAGGAGCCGCCGGAGCACCGCGAATTCTACGGCAAGGCGGTGCTGATCTCGCACGACAATGTCGAGGAATATTACAAGACCAATGTCGAGTCGAAGCCCGAGATTGACTGGAACGATCTGTGGGGCCGGGTGACCGGAGCGATCCGCGCCTGACCCGTTGGGGCGGGCCGGCTTCTCCCTGGCAGCGGCCCGCTCCCTTTTTGCCGGCGTCTTGCGCCCGTGGCCACGACGCCTGTCACCAGCAGACGGGAAGCGGTTTCTTGACAATCCAGACAGAACCCCTGAAGTCCGTTTCGGACATCGAGCGGACGACGCTTATGACATTCCTCCCCGGCCGCATCGCCAGCATGCTCGGCGGCAGGCGCTGGCGCAGGCTCGCGCCGCTGGCGGTGCTGGTCGTGCTGTGCATTCTGATCACCATCGCCAATCCCAATTTCATCGAGCTGCGCAATCTGGTGCGACTGGCGAACTCCGCCGCCGTGCCGCTGACACTGGCGATGGGGCTGACCTTCATCATCCTGATGGGCAGCATCGACCTTTCGGTCGAGGGCACGCTGTCGGTGGCGGCGATGGTGGTGGTGCTACTGGCCGCCAATGACAGCAACGGCAACGATTATGGCTGGTGGGCGGTGCTGGCGGCGGTCGCCGCGGGCACGATCATGGGGCTGATCAGCGGCCTCGTGCAGACGATGCTGCGCATCCCATCCTTCATGGCGACGCTCGGCATGTGGTTCATCGGGCTCGGCCTGTCGGTCTACATGCTGGGCGGCTCGGCCATCCGCCTCAATGACGCTTCGATCCGCGACCTCGCCTTGCATCGTTTCCTCGGACTGCCGCTGGCGGTTTGGGTCGCCATCGGCGCGTTCGCCCTTGCCGCCATTATCCAATATTACACAAGGCTCGGCCGCCACATATTGGCCATCGGCGGCGACGAGGACGTGACCAAGCTCTCTGGCGTCAACGTCACGCGCGTGCGCATCGCGGCCTTCGCGCTGGCGGGTTTCTTCTTCGGCATTGCAGGCGTGCTCGCCGCGGCCCAGCTCGGCCAGTCGCATGCCGTCATCGGCGACGGCAGGCTGTTTGCCGCGGTCACGGCCGTGGTCGTCGGCGGCACGGCGCTGACCGGCGGCGAGGGTGGCGTCGTCAATACGCTGATCGGCGTGCTGATCGTCACCGTTTTGGCCAACGGCATGATCCTGCTCGGCATCTCGCCCTATATCCAGCAGACGGTGCAGGGCCTGATGATCATCGCCGCCGTGGCGCTGTCGCTCGACCGCGTTCGGCTCAAGATCGTGAAGTGACCGCCATGCTGCAGGCGTCGAACATCATCAAGAATTTCCCCGGCGTCCAGGCGTTACGCGACGTCTCCATAGAGGTGCGGCCAAACGAAGTGGTGGGGCTGATCGGCGAGAACGGCGCCGGCAAGTCGACGCTGATGCGGCTGCTGGCCGGCGGCTACCGGCCGGATGGCGGCTCACTTACGCTGGATGGGGAGCCGCTAAAGCTGCGCAATGCCCGCGACGCGGCCAGGCACGGCATCGGCATGGTGTTCCAGGAACAGTCGCTGGTGCTCAACCTCACTGTCGCCGAAAACATCTATCTGGGGGAAGAAGACGGTTTCACCCGCTTCGGCCTCGTCAACTGGCGTGCCATGAACGCGGCGGCGCGACGGCAGCTCGCCAAGATCGGCGTCGACATCGACGTCACCGCGCGCACCTCCGAGCTGACCTTCGCAGCGCGCCAGATGGTCGAGCTCGCCAAGGCGCTTACGCTGGAGGAGATGGTCGAGCGTCCATTGCTCATCCTGCTCGACGAGCCGACCTCGGTGCTCAACGCCGCCGATATCGAGATTCTGTTCGCGCGGGTGCGCTCGCTGAAGTCCCGCGCCAGCTTCGTCTTTGTTTCGCACCGGCTCGACGAGGTGCTGTCGATTTCCGACCGCGTCTACACGATGAAGGACGGCGCGGTCGTGGCCGAGCACCGCGCCACGCAAGTCACCGCGCCGGAGCTGCACGAGATCATGGTGGGGCGCGGGCTGCAGGCCGAATATTACCGCGAGGCGCGCCAACAGCCGCCGGGCGACAAGATCATGGTCGAGGCCAAGGGGCTGGGCGCTAACGGCTTCTATCACGGGGTCGATCTTTCGATCCGCGCCGGCGAGATCGTGGGCATCGCCGGCGTCGTCGGTTCCGGCCGTGAAGAGGTGACCCGCACCATCGGCGGATTCCTGCCGCATGACGCCGGCGAGATGAAGATCGCCGGCGAGCCGGTGCGCTTCGGCTCGCCGGAACCGGCGGTGCGCAGGGGTATCGGCTATGTGCCGCGCGAGCGCAGGCTGGAAGGGCTGGTGATGTTCCTGTCGATCGCCGAGAACATTTCGCTGGCGGATCTCTCGAGCGTCATGCGCAACGGCGCCATCGACTACGGCAAGGAGCGGCGGCTTGCCGCCGACTGGATCAAGCGGCTCAGCATCAAGGCGCCCGGACCGGACGCCGCCTGCCGCAAGCTCAGCGGCGGCAACCAGCAGAAGGTGGTGCTGGCGCGCTGGATGACGGCCGGCTCGCGCATCCTGGTGCTCGACCATCCGACGCGTGGGCTTGATGTCGGCGCCAAGGAAGAGGTCTACGAGCTGGTGCGCGATCTCTCTGAGGAGGGCGTGGCGATCCTTCTGATCTCCGATACGCTGGAAGAGACGATCGGCTTGTCGCACCAGGTGCTGGTGATGCGCGACGGCGAGATCACGGCGCGCTTCGACGCCAGCCCGGGCAACAAGCCCAAGCAGGTAGACCTCTTGCGAGCGATGGTGTGAGCCGATGAACGAGGGTTTTTCCATCAGGCAGGTGTTCGAGGGCAAGTGGACGCAGGGCGCCATACCGCTGGTCCTGCTCGTCGCCTTGCTGCTGATCATCGAGATCGCCGCGCCCGGCTTCCTGACCGGCGAGACGCTGGCGCTGCTCTTCGCCAACACCGCCGTGCTGTTCATCCTGGCCACCGGCGTCACCTTCGCGATCCTGCTCGGCGGCATTGACCTGTCGATCCAGGCGGTCGCCTCGCTGGCAAGCGTGATGCTGGCGCAGCTCTTGCCTACGCTCGGCTTCGCCGCCTTTCCGGTGGCGATCCTGTCCGGCCTCGCCTTTGGGCTGCTGAGCGGCATCGTGCATGTCAAGCTACGCGTGCCGTCCTTCGTCGCGACTTTGGCCACCGGCGGCGTGGTCACGGGCCTGGCGCTCTGGGTTTCTAACGGCCGCGCCATCACCATCGAGGAAGCGGGCCGCGAAAAGACCGCCTGGATCAACGCCACGATTTTTGGCCTGCCGATGGTGGTGCTGATTTCGGCGCTGATCGGCATCGTCAGTTTCCTGGTGCTGCGCTATACGCGCTTCGGCCGTCAGGCGATCGCGGTCGGCGCCGGCGAACCGGCGGCCTGGGCGGCGGGCATCAATGTAGACCGCACCAAGATCATCGCCTTTGCCGCATCGGGGATGCTGGCGGCCATCGCCGGCGTCGTGCTGGCGGCCAGGCTGTCGAGCGGTTCGCCGGTGCTCGCCAACCAGCTCCTGCTGCCGGCCATCGCGGCCGTCATTGTCGGTGGCACTGCGATCACCGGCGGGCTGGGTGGCGTCGCGCGCACCGCGGTCGGCGCGCTGATCATCTCGATCGTGCGCATCGGCATGACCTTCGTCGGCG
Organism: Mesorhizobium sp. M2A.F.Ca.ET.039.01.1.1; assembly: GCF_003998035.1. Classification (NCBI taxonomy): domain Bacteria; kingdom Pseudomonadati; phylum Pseudomonadota; class Alphaproteobacteria; order Hyphomicrobiales; family Phyllobacteriaceae; genus Mesorhizobium; species Mesorhizobium sp. M2A.F.Ca.ET.039.01.1.1. The sequence continues at coordinate 8,814 of NZ_RZRY01000062.1, forward strand.
TCAATATCTTCCTGGAGAACATGGTGTTCGGCGCGGTGCTGATCGCCGCCGTCGCAATCACCATCGACCGCAGCAAGATAGCGGTCATCAAGTGACGGACCGATCCGCACCGCCTCCCAAGCAAGCGCGGACGCAGGGGGACCGCATCGGCGCGAGGCCGGTGCAGTCCGGGCTGAATTTACTGCATAGTGTCCAGACCGATCAGCTCGATCTTGTAGCCGTCCGGGTCCTCGACGAAGGCGATGTGGGTGGTGCCGTGCTGCATCGGTCCGGGCTTGCGCGGGATCTTGGCGCCGCGCTTTTCCAGCTCGGCGCAAACGGCGTAGATGTCGTTGACGCCGAGTGCCAGATGGCCGAAGCCGGTGCCTATCTCATAGGGTTCCTCGCGGCCCCAGTTCAAAGTCAGCTCGACGACCGCTTCCTTGTCCTCCGGCCCGTAGCCGACAAAGGCATTGGTGAACTTGCCGCCGGGATAATCCTCGCGGCGCAGCAAGGTCATGCCGAGCACTTCGGTGTAGAAGGCGATCGACTTGTCGAGGTCGAGCACCCTGATCATGGTGTGCATATAGCGAAAGCCGGGGGCGTCGCTCATTGGGAAAGTCCTCCGAATTCAGTGATTTGCCGGTCTGACCATCCACATCAAACGGCTTCGGGAAGCATGGCGTCGCTTGATGTTCTAAATCAGGGTTGTATGATAACACGACAAGATTGGTGGTTGTCCAGTCGTTTTCCGGAAGGGTCCAGGTTCAGTTCATGAATGCCGTGCCGCCCAATTCCGCATCTCTGATCGCCGCCCTCACCGGCGTGCTGTCAGATGGCGGGTTACTGACCGAGGCAGAGGACCTTGTCCGCTACAGCCGCGACTGGTCGGGCGACCATTTCGGCCGCCCGCTGGCGGTGGCGCGGCCCAGCTCGGTGGAAGAGATGTCGGCGCTGATGAGGCGCTGCCATGCCGAGAGGATCCCCGTCGTGCCACAGGGCGGGCTGACCGGCCTTGTCGGAGCGGCGGTGGCGGCTGACGGCAACGAGGTCGTCGTCTCGTTGGAGCGCATGAACAGGATCCGCTCGATCAGCCCGATCGACTTCGCGATGGTGGTCGAAGCCGGCTGCATCCTCGAGGATGCCAAGCGCGCGGCCGAGGAGAGCGACTGCATCCTGCCGATCACCTTCGGTGCGCAGGGCAGCTGCCGCATCGGCGGCAATGTCGCCACCAATGCCGGCGGCTTCAACGTGCTGCGTTACGGCATGACACGCGACCTTGTGCTCGGCCTCGAAGTTGTGCTGGCCGACGGCCGGATCTGGAACGGACTGAAGGTCCTGCGCAAGGACAACCGCGGCTATGATCTGAAGCAGGTCTTCATCGGTTCGGAAGGCACGCTCGGCATCGTCACCGCCGCTGCGCTGAAGCTCTTCCCCAGGCCGACGCAGATCGAAACGGCGCTCGTCGGCCTGCGTTCGGTCGAGGACGCGATGGCGCTCTATGCGCGGGCGCGGCGCGGCTGCAGCGACCTGCTCACCGCCTTCGAGCTGATCCTGCGCGGCGGCATCGAGATCACCATGCGCGAGGGCAAGGATTTCCACGAGCCGCTCGGCAAGCCTTACCCCGCCTATGTGCTGATCGAGGTTTCGTCCGGAGGACTGATCGACCTCAAGGATATGCTGTTGAGTTTTCTCGCGGGCGTCGAGGATCTCGTCGAGGACGGAATCGTGGCATCGACCCGGGCGCAGGGTGAGCGCCTGTGGCTCTACCGCGAGATCATGGTCGAGCGGCAGGGGCGCGGCGGCCGCTATCTGCGCACCGACGTCTCCGTGCCGATCTCGAAGCTTGCCGATTTCGTCACCGATGCACTGTTCGAATTGGGGCGGGCGAGACCCGACGCGCTGCCCGTCACCTACGGCCATGTCGGCGACGGCAACATCCATCTCAACGTCGTGCCGCCGGAGGGCATGGCGGCCGAGGCGATCGAGCATCTGTTCGAGGAGGCGGAAGCGGAGATTTTCGCCGTCGTCGACCGCTATGGCGGCTCGATCAGCGCCGAGCACGGCATCGGCCGGGTCAAGCAGCGGGCCTTCCTCGACCGCGTCGATCCGGTGGCGCTCGATCTTGCGGCAGGCATCAAGGATGCGATTGATCCGCGCCATATATTGAGCAACGGCCGCATTCTGGCGTCCGCATCCGCGCTCGACTATAGGTGAGCGATGACGCTGAAGCTCGACAAGGTCAATCGCGGTCCGCACCTCTCCACGCTCGTGGCGAGTTCCATCTCGCGCGAGATCGCGCAGGGGCGGCTGAAGCCCGGCGATCAGCTTCCGACCGAACAGGCGCTGGCGACCACGTTCGGGGTCAGCCGCAACGTGGTGCGCGAAGCGATCGCAAGGCTGCGCTCCGAAGGCCGCATCTGGTCGCAGCAGGGCAGGGGCGCCTTCGTTGCCGACGCTACCAACGCGACGGTGCTGACGATCGACTATGAAACCTTGCAGCGGGCGGATTCCTTCCGCAACCTGTTCGAACTGCGCGGCATGCTGGAAGTGCAGATCGCCGCACTGGCCGCGACCCGCCGCTCCGATGCCGATATCGTGGCGATGGAACAGGCACTCGACGGGATGCGCACGGCTCCCTATGGCAGCGTCGCCTGGCTGAAGAACGACCTCGGTTTCCACCGCGCCGTCGCCGAGGCGACCCAGAACCCCTATATGGGCCAGTTCCTCGTCTTCGTCTCGGAACGGGTGCGCGAGAGCATCCTGGCCGCCGGCAACCAGCAGAAATCCGACGACATGGCGCGCACGACACTGGGCGAGCACGAGCGCATCCTGGCGGCGATCAAGGCCGGCGACGCGAAGGGCGCGAGCTCCGCCATGACGCGGCATCTAGCAGGTGCGGCTTCTCGCGTAGGACTGCCGGGAGGCGAGGCCTCGGCGAAGCCAGCGTCGACGGCGCGGCATTCGCGGCTGCGGAAGGCTGTGCGCGGGCAGGCGGCGGGGTAGGCAGCGGCTCAGCCCGCTCGGTCAGCGGCAGCCAAAACGGAGAGGAGCGCCCTGTGCGATTTCACTCAGCCGCCGGCTCAACCAGCGACACCCCGTTCAACCCCGCGACGATATCCGACAGCGCCGGCACGAATTTTTCCCCGTGCCCCGCGGCCACCGCCGTGGCAAAACCGTTGCGGACCACGGCGCCGACCGGGTTGGCGATGCCGGCGGCCTGGGCGAAGGAGGCGAGGTAGGTCATGTCCTTCAGCGCATTGGCGATGGCAAAGCGCTGGGCGTTTTCGTTGCGGTTCAGTACGAAGTCGAAGAAGGCCTGGTAGAAGCCGCAATCCATGCGGCTGCCAGAGATGACGCTGTTGAAGACCTGTGGCGTCAGCCCGGCCTTGGCGCCGAGCGTCAGCGCCTCGGAATAAATCGCGGAATAGCCCATCGAGACGAAATTGTTGAGCAGCTTCATAGTGTGGCCGCTGCCGGTCGGGCCTGTGTGGACGACGCGAGCGGCGAAGGCTTCGAGGACAGGCCGCGCGCGGGCGACCGCTTCCGCCGCGCCGCCGACCATGACGTCGAGCTTGCCTTCGGCAGCTTCCTTGGGCGTGCGCGCCAGAGGCGCGTCGATCAGCGTCACGCCCTGAGCAGCAAGCTCGGCAGCGAGCGCGATCGTCGAGGACGGGTTGGAGGTCGAGCAGTCGACGATCAGCAGTGGTTTGCCGGCAGCCGCAAGCCCCTCCGGTCCCTTCACGACCGCTTCCACTTGCGGCGAGCCGGTGACGCAGAGGAGAACGATGTCGCAGCCTTCGGCGAGCGCACGCGGTGTGGCCGCCTGGCGGGCACCGGCGCCGACCAGCTTCAGCGCCGCCTCCTGGTTGCGGTGCGCCCAGACCGTCAGCGGCCAAGCCTTGGCCAGAAGGTTGGCCGCCATGCCCGAGCCCATCGCGCCAAGTCCAATAAAGCCGATTTGCCGCTTCATGTTGGTCTTCCCTTGCTGTTGGGGTTGCTGTCCTGATGCATGCCGTTGTCCTAGAACCGCTGTTCACTTGGGCGACATGCATCTTTGCTTGACGCATGTCGTTCTCCCAGAACCGCGCGCAATTCTGGGCGACATGCGTTGGAAACGAGAGATTGCCGTTGCAACCAAGCGGTGCGATCCTTGGCGCAAGAATCGATTTAACGGGCCGGTTTTCCAATGACGGATCGCGAGGGAGCAATGTTCGGCGCCATTCGCCAGTCCCCCAACCTCAGGGGCGAGCTGGTCGACAAGTTTGCCGCGCAGATCGAGGCCGGCGATCTTGCGCCGGGACAGCGGCTTCCCACCGAGCAGGAGATTGTCAACGCGACGGGCGTCAGCCGGACGGTGGTTCGCGAGGCGCTGGCTTCGCTCCGCGCACGAGGGCTGATCACGACACGGCAGGGCCTTGGCGCCTTTGTGGCCCAGGAGCCGCCGCCGAAAACCTTTTCCATCGTGCCGACGGATGTCGAATCGATCGACGAGATCCTGGCGGTGCTCGAGCTCCGCATGGGCGTCGAAGCCGAAGCGGCGGCGCTGGCGGCCACGCGCCGCACCGCCAAGGACCTTGCGCTCATGGCCAAGCAGCTTGGCGCCATCGACCGGGCGATCGCCGAGACGGGTCTTGCTGCGACCGAGGATGCGGCTTTCCATCGGGCGATTTCGCTCGCCTCGCACAACGCCTACTTCAGCCGGCTCTTCGACACGTTCGGCACCGCGATGATCCCGCGGCAGTGGACGCAATTCGACCGGATGGAGCCCGCCGAGCGCGAACGGCATTTCGAGCGGACGCGGCGCGAGCACCGGGCGATCCATGATGCCATCGCAGCACGCGACGCCAAGGCGGCGCAGCGCGCGATGCGGCTGCACTTGACCCGTTCCTACAAGCGCTTCGAGCAGCTCCGCGACAGTGCCGGGAAGTAAATCGGGCAAGGCCGCTCGACCGGTTCGTGGCTTGTATCGATCAGCGGCGGCGGCGGCTTGACGGTCCAGGTCGGGTTGGCATCGATCGCCGACACGCGCCAATGCCAGGAACCTGCTGTTGCCCTCCAGCTTGCCGGTAGATTCAAGGCCGCCGCTTTTTGCCATCACCTTTTGCATGCTTACAGGGTTGTCATACAACTATCCGGTCTGATATTCCTGCGGGCACGACCCGTCAAGACGACGTTGGCTTTGAGGAGTGAGTTTCCATGCATCAAAGGCGATTTGGCCGCACCGGCTGGCAAGTGTCGGAAATCGGCTTCGGCAGTTGGGCGATCGGCGCCGACTGGGGTGACGTCGAGGAGAAGGACGGCATCGCGGCGCTGAATGCGGCGCTCGATTCAGGCGTGACGATGATCGACACGGCCGATGTCTATGGCGACGGCCGGGCGGAAAAACTGATCGCGAAGACGCTGAAGGGGCGGGGCGGCGCGAGGCCGATGGTCGCCACCAAAGCCGGCAAGCGGCTAAACCCGCATGTCGCTTCCGGCTACAATCGCCAGAACCTGACCAGCTTCGTCGAGCGCAGCCTGCGCTATCTCGAGGTCGACGTGCTCGACCTGGTCCAGCTCCACTGTCCGATGACGGAGGTCTTCTACCAGCCCGAGACGTTCGAGGCGCTGGACAGGCTGGTCGAGGAGGGCAAGATCCGTCACTACGGCGTCAGCGTCGAGAAGGTCGAGGAAGGCATCAAGGCGCTGCAATATCCAGGCGTCGTCAGCGTCCAGATCATCTACAACATGTTCCGGCAGCGACCCGCGGAGCTGTTCTTCGACATGGCGCGCCAGAAGGATGTCGCCATCATCGTCAGGGTGCCGCTGGCCAGCGGGCTCTTGTCCGGCAAGTTCAAGAGCGATTCCAGTTTCAGTGCCAAGGACCACCGCAACTACAACCGGCAGGGCGAGGCCTTCGACGTCGGCGAGACATTCTCCGGCGTGAACTATCAGGAAGGCCTGCAGGCGGTCGAGGAATTGCGGCCGCTGCTGCCGCCAGGCGCGACAATGGCGCAATGGGCGCTGCGCTGGATACTGATGAACCCGGCGGTGACGGTGACCATTCCGGGCGCCAAGTCCGTCCGGCAGGCGCAGGAAAACGCCGCCGCGTCCGACCTGCCGGCGCTGTCGCCGCAAGTGATGGAGCGCATCGCCGACATCTATGAGCGGCGCATCAAGGCCGCTGTGCACCAGCGCTGGTGACCGCCATGGTGATCGACGGCCATCAGCATTTCTGGGATCCGGCGGATGGCTCCTGCGGCTGGATGACGGAGGATTACGCTTCCATACGCCGGGTGTTCTCCCCCGACGACCTCATGCCGGCGCTCGCCGCGGCCGGCGTGGACAAAACCATCCTTGTCCAGACTTGGCATTCGCTCAACGAGACGCTTGTGTTCCTGGAGACCGCGAGCCGGACCGACTTCGTCGCCGGCGTCGTCGGATGGGTCGACCTCACCGACCCCGAGGTGGCGGCCACCTTGTCCGAGCTGAAGGCGCGGCCGGATGGCCGCTATCTGGCCGGTATCCGTCACCTCGTCCATAACGAGGCGGATCCGAACTGGCTGCTGCGCGCGGACGTCCAGCGCGGGCTGGCTGCGGTCGCCGAAGCGAACCTCGCCTATGACCTGCTGTTGAAGGAGCCGCAAATCCCCGCGGCCCTGGAGACGGTGGAACGGCATCCCAATTTGCGTTTCGTGGTCGACCACATCGCAAAGCCGCGCATTGCGCAGCACGCCATGGAGCCATGGGCCGGATTGATGCAAGGTTTCAAGGCGCATCGCGACCACGTCTGGTGCAAGCTGTCCGGGATGGTCACGGAGGCCGACTGGCGGCATTGGAAAAGCCAGGACCTGCAGCCCTATGTCGACGCGGTGCTTTCGATCTTCGGGCCGTCGCGATGCCTGTTCGGCTCGGACTGGCCGGTCTGCCTGGTCGCCGCCGACTATCAGTCGGTCAAGCACGCCCTCGGCGATTGCCTCTCCGGGTTGACGGAAGAAGAACGGTCGCAAATTTTTGGCGCTTCCGCCATTGAGGCGTACCGCTTGTCGCTGTGACTGTGGCAAGGCTCTGCGCCCTCCGCCTTGGCGTTGCCGGGCCACTTTCATCATCACAATGACCGCGGCGCATGTCTCTGCGTTGGGCATCCTTGTCCGGCGCCTCGCACGATGAACTTCCCAACCCAAGCTTAGATCGGAAACAGACGAACGAAAGGGGTGACACGACGCCACCTGTTCGATCGCCGTCAGGCCGGAGTCAAGTTGACAGCCGTGTTACATGGTAATAGGGTTGTATGACAAGTTGGCCATGTAACGGGAGGAACATGCATGAGACAGCTAGGACTTGGATTGGCCATGGCAGCCGCTGGGCTCGCCATGGCTTTGCAGACGGCACGTGCCGACGAGGAACTGCCCATCGGCGTCATCGCCGCGCAGTCGGGCTCGTTCGTTTCGGCCGGCAACACCATCGTCGGCGCCGCCAACCTGGCGGCGCAGCAGATCAACGACGCCGGCGGCATCAAGGTCGGCGACAAGACCTACAAGATCAAACTCTATATCCGCGACAACCGGACGGATGTGAACGTCACCATCGCGTCCGCGCGCGAGCTGGTCAACGACATCGGCGTCAAGGCGATCTGGGGCACCGAGACGCATGACTTCTCCGTGTCGATGGCCAAGATCACCGGCCCGGCCAAGGTCCTGCAGTTTTCCGGCAACAGCTCGCTCGGCGCCGTGCTCGACGACAAGGCCGTCGCCGGGCGAGCTGTGGCCGGAAAACTGCAGGACCTTGGCCGGGCCGGTGATCTTGGCCATCGACACGGAGA
>NZ_RZRY01000630.1:0-3668 GCF_003998035.1 Mesorhizobium sp. M2A.F.Ca.ET.039.01.1.1
GGACTGGCATCGCACGATGTGATAGGCGATCGATGCATGGGCTCGCTCTTCATGCCAACGCGGAACCAGCCGCTGATGTGGGTCATCGGCTTCCGCATGACTCGGGGGCAGCCGGGTAGAGGTTTCGGCGCCGTCCTAAATCACGTCACCCGTCAAGGCGCGATATCGAACTTCACTCGAAAGTGTAGCGGGTACGATCGCGAATTTGCACGCTGGCCGGTGCTCCCGCCGAACGAAATAGTGGCCGCTGGGTTTGCCTCTCGATGGTCATGTCCCGATCGGACCTAACAACCGGTATCTGACGCCAGAAAATCACCGCCTCATACCCGCTCCGTTTCAATTTCGTGGAAAAACATCTGTGCCACACTGGTGAAACGCCGTAGGAAAGGAGGCTTCGCTGGTCCGTACCGATCAACGACTACCAATTGCGGCGCAGGTAAATCCTCGACTATGCGTTTGCGCGTCACACTATCGCTGTCTGGACTTCCACGACCGAGCGGTCGCATGTTGAGAATTGAAAAACCGAATCCGCAGGCGACTGCGGCCCGCACGGATTCATAGCTACGGGTTCTGAAGCCCACCTTTGGCCGTTCTCCAACGATATCGAACAAGGTCAACAAGTACGCAGAAGTTTGTGGCAAGTCGAGAAGCACGAGAGGCAACCGCGCGAGTTCGGTCAGGCTAACTGCAGCATGCTTGGCCAACTCACTGTCAACGTGCAACAGAGCGTGTGGAGGAAAACGTGCTAAAATCGCGGCATCCTCCGGAAGCCCTGCACCTATGTCATAGGTGAGCACGGCGTCAACGGTATTGCCTTCCAGCCACCTTAGGAGTTGTGGCTGCTCGCCCTCGAACAACTGAATCTCGACCCCTTCCTGGTCGATGAAACGACGCAAAAGCTCGGGCATTAAGAGAGCTCCGAAAGGTTCGAAACAACCTAGCCGAAGAATCCTAGGGGTCTTGGGGCTGTGCCTCTCCATTGAGCGCTCGAATTCTGTTTCCGCCGCAAGCAGCAGGCGCGCCGAAGCTAAGAAGCGCTCACCCGCAGGCGTCGCGACGACGCCGCGTGAGGGGCGTCGCTCAAACAACCGCGCCCCCATTTCGATCTCAGCGGCGTCGAGGGCCGACAAAATGGATGATTGCGAAATCCGGCAGGTTCGGGCCGCTGCAGCGATCGAGCCCGATTCTGCAACAGTTGCAACATAGCGGAGTTGGCGGAGTGACATATCCATAACACATCCTGTGCATCAAAGCGCACCAAATAATGCATTTTATAGAGTTTTGATTTCCTTGCATACTGCGCTCACAGGTAGAGGAAGCTTGGATATGAAAACTGCGGACAGTGGCATGAATTTGCCGGAGATAGGGGGAGCGGAACTTAATCGTTTCGACGTCGGAAGCCTCGCGGAAGCGTATCAAAATAAGCAGCTTTCGCCTGTCGAAATAACCCAGGCGGCCCTCGCGCGAGCCACTGAAATACAAGGGCCGCTAAACCCGTTCACCTTCCTGGATCCGGAAAATGCCCTGGCGACGGCTCGATCCGCCGAACGAAGATGGGCGAGAGGTGAGCCACTCTCGCCGATAGATGGCATTCCCACTACACTCAAGGACATCGTTCATGTGCAGCGATGGACCGTTCGATATGGTAGCCGTACGACCGACCCGGCGCCCATGCATCGGGATGCTCCTTCTGTCGCTCGGTTGCGTAAGGCCGGCGCGGTCTTTATTGGCCAGACAACCACACCTGAGTTCGGCTGGAAAGCGGTAACTGACAGCCCTGCATTTGGGGTCACCCGCAACCCGTGGAACCCAACCCGCACACCAGGCGGATCCTCTGGAGGAGCGGCCGTTGCGGCAGCCTGCGGGGCAGGCGTTTTGCACCTTGGCACCGATGGCGGGGGTTCAATTCGAATCCCCTCTTCATTCACTGGGATTGTAGGCCACAAGCCGACTTACGGGCGAGTTGCTGCCCATCCCTTAAGCTCATTTGGCACGGTAGCGCACATTGGGCCTATGACGCGCACGGTGGCTGATGCTGTTGCAATGTTGGAGGTGGTGTCCGGGCGCGATTTGCGCGATTGGACGCAGCCCCCCGTTAAGTATCCGAAGTTGAATGTGTCCCATCTCGATTGGAAGGGAAAGCGCATCGGTTATTGGAAAGAACCTTGCGTTGGCAAAGTTGAGCCTGCTGTGGCGGCGGCGATTGAGGGCGTCGTGAATGACCTTGAGGAAGCGGGCGCGATAGTCGCCGAAATACGCCTTCCGGAACAGGAAACTCTCCTCGAACTCTTTTATGCTCACTGGTATGTCGGAGCGGCAAACAGGTTAGCTTCGATCGATCCTGAGAAGTGGTCCACCCTCGACCCGGGTTTTCTTAACGCCGCCAGTGCGGGGCAAGGCTATACCGGTGTCGAACGCATGGCTGCGGAGATACGGCGCGCTAAGTTCGGGGCCGCCATGGATGCTTTGCTTGCCGAATATGACTTTGTCGTCTCGCCGACTGTCCCGGTGCTGCCATTCGAAGCCGGCCACGATACTCCGCCTGGCGGCGACCTACAAAGCTGGGTCTCGTGGTCTTCATTCAGCTTCCCGATCAATCTCAGCCAGCAGCCTGCTTCAACAGTCCCGTGCGGGTTGACAGATGATGGATTGCCCATAGGCATGCAGATTGTCGGCGCACGCGGGGAAGACAGCGACGTCCTAAGCGCTGCGCTATCGTACGAAGAGATGTATCCACATCGCTTCCTGAGTGGTAACCGGGCTAAACAGCCGCCCAATCAAGAAAAAGGGGAATGGCAATGACAAACGCACGCAAATGCTTTTCAGCGTCAATGCTGTCGTTATTTATCGCCGGGGCCGGCAACCTTCTATATTGGCCCGCGTTAGCTCAAACGATCGATGAGGCGAAGACGAACGGCGTAACGATCGCAATCGCCAATGATCCCCCGTTGATGACGATGAACGCAGACGGTTCGCCGGGCGGCTTGGGACCAGAAATGGATGCAGCTATTCTCGCGGAGGCGGGCATCACCAAGTACTCAGCCCAGGTCATGGAATATGGTGCGATGATCCCCGCGCTCCAATCGAAACGCGCCACCCTGTCTACGAGCGGGGCCCTTTACATCAAACCTGAGCGTTGCGAGGCGGTGCTTTTCTCGGATCCAGTCTCGTGCAATGCCGAGGTCCTGATCGTGCCCGCCACCCTAGCCGACAAGTTGAAAACCTACAAGGACATTGCTGAGCAGGGCCTGAAGATTGGCGTATGCGGTGGGTGTTATGAGCAGAAGTTGGCCCTGGCCGCTGGAGTGACGGAGGACAAAATCGTTGTGTTCCCCGACGCAACCAGCGGTATTAAGCTTCTGACTGACAAGCGCATCGACGTCTACGCTCACGACTCCTACACGGGGGCGGCGATGTTCAAAAGGCTGGACCCCAAGGAAATGCGTTTCGTCCGTCTGGACGACCTCAAATCCTGCGCAGCTGCCGGCTTTAATAAGGATAGCTCCGCATTGCGCGACGCATACAACGATGGTCTTCGCAAGATCCGCGCCAATGGGAAATACATTGAAATATTGAAAAAGTATAATTTCGACGAGGGCGCGCACGTCGAAAACGTCACTACGGAAAAGCTCTGCGCTGAGTGATTCGTCTATTGATGAGATTAGGGA
>NZ_RZRY01000631.1:0-3660 GCF_003998035.1 Mesorhizobium sp. M2A.F.Ca.ET.039.01.1.1
TATCAGCTCAGCTATTTCGGCGCCAATATCTTCGTCGTCGACCTAGTCGGCGTGCTGATCCTGCGCGAGCTCGGCGTGCTGATGACGGCGATCATGCTCGCCGGACGTTCGGGCAGCGCCATCACGGCCGAGATCGGCTCGATGAAGATGCGCGAGGAGGTCGACGCGCTCAAGGTGATCGGCCTCAATCCGATCGGCGTGCTGGTGTTTCCCCGGCTCGTCGCGCTGGTGATCGGGCTGCCTTGCCTCACCATCATCGCCAATTTCGCCGCCCTTGCCGGCGGCATCGTCGCCGCCTGGCTCTATTCCGACATCCCGCCGGCCGCGTTCATCGACAGGCTGCGCGTCGCCATCGATCTCAGCACCATCTTCGCCGGCCTGATCAAGGCGCCGTTCATGGCCCTGATCATCGGGATCATTGCGTCTGTCGAGGGCATGAAAGTCGGCGGCAGCGCCGAATCGCTCGGCCTGCACGTCACCGCTTCGGTGGTGAAGTCGATCTTCATCGTCATCATCCTCGACGGGCTTTTCGCCATGTTCTACGCAGCGATCGGCTTCTGAGATGGCGAACGGCAACGGCGCCACGGCAGCGGAGCACACGAACGATGGCGAGATCGTGCTTTCGGTTCGCGACGTCACCGTCGCCATCGGCGACAAGCTGATCCTCGACAAGCTTTCGCTCGACATCAAGCGCGGGGAAATCCTTGGCTTTGTCGGCGCGTCCGGCGCCGGCAAATCGGTGCTGCTGCGCACCATACTGGGACTGATGCCGAAGCAGTCGGGGACGATCAGCCTGTTCGGCGTCGATGTCGACAAGGCAAGCGACGCCGATCGCCTGCGCATCGATATGCGGCTGGGCGTCCTCTTCCAGCATGGGGCGCTGTTTTCGGCGCTGACGGTGCTGGAGAACGTGCAGGTGCCGATGCGCGAATATCTCGACCTGCCCAAAGCGCTGATGGATGAGCTCGCCATGCTCAAGATCGAACTGGTCGGGCTGCCGACCGACGCCGCGCAGAAATTCCCGTCCGAACTTTCCGGCGGCATGATCAAGCGCGCGGCGCTCGCGCGTGCGCTTGCGCTCGATCCCGACATCGTCTTTCTGGACGAACCGACCTCCGGGCTCGACCCGATCAGCGCAGCCGAGTTCACGAACTGGTCGTCAAGCTGCGCGACACAATGGATCTCACCGTCTACATGGTCACGCACGACCTCGACACGCTGTTCACCGCTTGCGACCACGTCGCGGTGCTCGGCAAGAAGCGGGTTCTGGTGGAAGGCACGATCGACGACATGCTGAAGAGCGATGAGCCGTGGGTGAAATCCTATTTCCGCGGAAAACGCGCCCGGCAACTTGATCTTGCGGCGCGCGCATAGCGATAAGTGGGGCGATGGAAACAAGAGCCAACTACGTCATCGTCGGCATCTTCACGCTGGGCGCGATCCTGGCGGCCTTCGCCTTCGTCTATTGGACGGCCGCCATCGGCGACAGGGGCGAAACGGCGATGCTGCGCGTGCGCATCCCAGGCTCGGCCTCCGGCCTCAGCCGCGGCAGCCTGGTGCTGTTCAACGGCGTCAGGGTGGGCGATGTGAAAAACGTCTATATCGATGGCGACGATCCGACCGTCGCCATTGCCGACGCCGAAATCGCCCGCTGGACACCTATCACCAAGTCGACGCAGGCCGACATCGGACTGACCGGCCTCAGCGGCCAGGCCAATATCGAGCTCAAGGGCGCCGACCCCAAGGAAGCCAGGCTGCTCGACGAGGCGGAGAAGGAAGGCAGGGTCGCCGAGATCGTCGCCAACCCGTCCGCGGTCACCAACCTTTTGCAGACGGCTCAGAACATCTTTACCCGCGCCGACAAGGTGCTTAGCGAGCTCGAAGGTTTTACCAAGGACGTTCGTGAGCCGCTGACGCAGACGATCAAGAACGTCCAGACCTTCTCGGACGCGCTGGCCAAGAATTCCGACGGCATCGACAAGTTCCTGTCGGCGGTGAGTTCGCTTTCGGATCAGTTGAAGAATGTCTCCGGCCGGCTCGACAGCACGCTGAAGGCCGCCGAAGGCCTGCTCAATTCCGTCGACAAGGACCAGATCAAGAGCATTGTGGCCAATGTCGATACGGTGACGGCGAATCTGAAAGAGACCAGCAAGCAGTTCGATACGGTCATCGGCAACGTCAACACGGCGGTCGGCTCGATCAACGATTTCGCCAAGCAGACGCAAGGGACACTGGCCAAGGTCAACGGCGTGCTCGACGGCATCGATCCGGCCGACGTCAAGGAGGCTTTGGCCAACATCCAGAAAGCCAGCGCCAGCGCCGACAAGGCGGCCTCTGACATCGCCAAGGTCACCAACAAGATCGCCAACCGCTCCGACGACATCAATGACACGATCAAGAATGCCCGCCAGCTTGCGCAGCGCCTCAACGACGCCTCGGTGCGCGTCGACGGCATCCTGGCCAAGGTCGACAAGCTCCTCGGTTCCGGCGAGGCCGACGGCGTGATGGCCGATGCGAGGGCGACGCTCAAATCCTTCAAGCAGGTGGCCGACACCCTGAACTCCCGCCTCGGCACCATCGTCGACAACCTGTCACGCTTCTCCGGCCAGGGGCTGCAGAATGTGGAAGCGCTGGTGCAGGACAGCCGCCGCTCGATCAACCGCATCGAGGAAGCGGTGACCGACCTCAGCCGCAATCCGCAGCGCATCCTGTCCGGCGGCGAGGGCGAGGTCCGGCAGTTCGACGGAAGGGCACGGCGTTGACTTCGGCCGCCGCGACCGCCAAGAAAATGAACCGCGAATGCGGGTTGATCGGGGACAACGGGGATCGCGCGTGAAGTCGGTCAGGGTGGTAGCGGGTAGTTTGAGATCGTCCGCGGCGGCATTGCTGGTGCTTACGCTTGCCGGCTGTGCGGTCCTGGGCGGCAAGCCGGCGCCGCTCGACACGTTCGAGTTGTCCGCGCCTTCGGTCGATGTGCGCGCCCACAGCCGCCGCCAGATCCTGATCGCCCAGCCCTCGGCGCTCAAGGCGCTGGACAGCCAGAACATAGTCATCAGGCGTTCGGACCGCTCGATCCAGTTCCTGAAAGGCGCGCAATGGGCAGACCGGCTGCCGCTGATCGTGCAGGCGAGGCTGGCCGAGACCTTCCAGCGCTCCGGCAGCTTTGCCGGCGTAGGCAAGCCGGGCGAAGGGCTGGCCATCGACTACCAGATCATCGTCGAGGTGCGCTCCTTCGAGGTGCGCGTCAATGGCGGCGAGCATGCCGACGTCGACCTGTTCGTGCGCATCCTGAACGACCGCAACGGCGAGGTGCGCGCCTCGAAGAACTTCACCGCGAGCGCGCCGGTTTCCGGCAGCGGCAATGCGGCTTACGTCCGCGCGCTGGACAATGCCTTCGGCCAGGCGGCGACTGACATCGTCCGCTGGGCCGATTCGACGATTTGAGCGAGGCTCCAGGCAAGCCACGTTTTTTCGGAGCCGTGATGACCGTAAGTTTTATTCAACGGACGTTTTCGGTTGATGGTGATGAGGTGACCTGCCGTTTCTTTTCGCCCGAACCAGAGGACGGGGGAGATTTCCTATGTTGGTACGAAATAGGATGGCCCGAAGGCTCGCGCACGTTCAGAGCGCGTGGGATCGATGCGGTGCAGGCGCTATTGC
>NZ_RZRY01000632.1:0-3658 GCF_003998035.1 Mesorhizobium sp. M2A.F.Ca.ET.039.01.1.1
GCGCATAGTTCTGGAACACCATGCCGATGTTGCGCTTGTGCGGCGGCATGGTGATGATCTCCTCGCCTCCGACCTTGATCGAGCCGGCATTGGCCCGCACGAAGCCGGCCAGGATCATCAGCAAGGTCGTCTTTCCCGAGCCGGACGGCCCGAGCAGCGTCAGGAATTCGCCCGCCGCGACATCGAGGCTGAGATCGCTGAGGATGGAGACCGCGCCGAAGCGCTTCTCAATCCCGCTTATGCCGATGGGCAGCGCGGACTGCGCGAGAGACAACAGCATCTCCTTCAACTCCGGATCATTTTTGCGAAACGATGCGGAGCGGCGCCGCAAGGACGCCACTCCGGTACGATCCTCATTGCTGGATCAGGTTGTTGAGCTTCTCCGTCGCCTCGACGAGGGTGTCGCGCCAGAAGGCCGGGTCCTGCAGCACCTGCTTCTTGACGTTCTCGGGTGAGGAATTGATGTCCTTGATGCGCTCGGGCGGGATCTTGCCGGTCTCGAAAGCCTTCTCGTTGGCCGGGCCGTTGTCGACATAGAGCGGCAAGTTGGCCTGGAGATCGGGGCTGACGAACTTGGCCAGCGCCTTCATGGCGATGTCCTTGTTCTTCGAGCCCTTCGGGATGACCATGCAGTCGGCGGTCAGCACGCCCTGGTCGAAGGAGAAGCTGACCGGCGCACCGCTCTTCTTCAGTGTGCCGGCGCGGCCGTTCCAGATGCTGGCCATATCGACCTCGCCGTCCTTGACGAGCTGCATGGCCTGTGCGCCGGAGGTCCACCAGGCATCGATATGACCCTTGATCTTGTCGACGGATTGCAGCGCACCGTCGATGTCGACCGGGTAGACCTTGTCGATTGGAATGCCCTTGGCGAGAGCGGCGACGCTCAGCGTCTCCGTCGCCTGGCTGCCGGAGAGCGCGCGGCGGCCGGGGAATTTCTCGACGTTCCAGAAATCGGCCCAGGTCTTCGGGCCTTTGTCGCCGAAGACATCGGTCCGGTAGATCAGCACGACGGACGTGTAGGAGATGCCGACCCAGTCGTCATGCACGAGCTTGGGATTGATGCCGGTCTTGTCGATGACATTGTAGTCCAGTTTCTCGAACAGGCCTTCCTTGGAGCCGCGCGCGCATTCGTCGGCGCCAAGCTCGGTGATATCCCATTTGACGGCGTTGCCGGTGACCTGCAGGCGCACGTCGTCGAGGCCGTTGGTGGTGTCCTGCTTGATGGTGATGCCGAGTTCCTTGGCCGTCGGATCGAAGAAGGCCTTGGTTTGTGCTTCCTGATAGGTGCCGCCCCATGAGGCGACGGTGATGGTGTCGGCGGCCGACGCCGGAACGGCGGCCGATGCCAGCAGCCCGGCAATCGCCAGGCCGTGAATAAAAAGTCTCTTCGTCATTTTCGCTTCTCCAACCGGTGTTCCCGTTATCGTTGATTTGGTATGCTAATTTGTATACAATTTTGAGTGTAATTCGACGGAAGCCGATGTCAACATGGGCTTCAGGTTTTTGATGGTGGAGAAGCGGGACAGTTCGAAGCGGCCGCGCACGCGACAGGGTCTGTTCAAGCGGGCGCTAAAAGGCACTAGACTGCGATTCCATGACTGACCGTTGGAGGCGGGACGTTTGAGCAAGGAAAGAAAAAACACGCTGCGCGACTCGGTCTTCGAGAAGCTGAAGGCGTTGATCATCACCGGCCAGATCCCGCCGGGCGGCCGCGTGACGGAAAACGAGATCGCCGAGCGCCTCAAGGTCAGCCGCACGCCGGTGCGTGAAGCCTTCAACCGGCTGGAACGCGACGGGCTGGTGATCGGCCGGCCGCGCCAGGGCTATGTGGTGGCCGAATTCAACATCACCATGTTCCGCGAGGCCTTCGACATCCGCGAATTGCTTGATGGCCGCGCGACCGAGCTGGCCGCGGCCAATGCGAGCGCCGCCGACAAGGCGAAATTGCGCGAGATGCTCGCCGAATGCGAAAGGCTGGCGGCGATCCCGGATCGCAGCACGCGCGAAAAATTCGAGGAGCTCCAGGTCGGCATCGACCTGCACCGGGTGATCGCCGAAATCGGCGGAAACGAGATGCTCCATGGCATGCTCTGCGGCATCCTCGACAAGTGCCAGCAATATGTCTGGACCGAGCTTCTGTGGCTGGACGAATGGAAGCTTACCCGCGAGGAGCACGCTGGCATCGTCGACGCGATCTGCGCCGGCGATGTGGCTCTGGCCGGCGAGCGCGCCCGCGCGCATGTGCGCGGCTCACGCGAGAACATCCTGCGCCTGCTGCAGGCCAAGTCCGACTATCAGGGATTCTTCGCCAAGGCTTCTTGAGTCTTGAGCCCTGTCCGTCAGCTGGAAAGCATGGGGCAGTTGGCGCCGCGCCGCAGACTGACATGCGCCACGTCGCCGACGCTGAATTGAAAACCGTCGGCGCGCCGCGGCGCGTCGATGACTATCGCAGTCCCCTGCCCGAGCTCGGCATGCAGGCGCAGCGTGCGGCCGTGGAAGACGACACCGCTGACCCGCGCCGGCGCGGTGCCCTCGCCGGATTCGCTGGCGGCGAGAAGATCTTCCGGGCGCACGCCAATGGTGCGGGTGTCGCCGGCGGCCGGCGTCTCGCTGCTGTCTGAGGTCGCCTCCAGCGGCAGCTCGCCGGCGGCGAAGCGCAGGCGTTCGCCGTCTCGGCCGACGAAGAGCGACTGCAAGAGATTCATCGTGCCGATGAAGGAGGCGACGAAGCGCGTCGCGGGCCGGTCGTAGAGCGTTGCCGGCGCTGCGATCTGCTCGATGCGGCCCTTGTTCATGACGACGATGCGGTCGGAGATCGACAGCGCCTCGGTCTGGTCGTGGGTAACCATGACGAAGGTGGTGCCAAGCCGCGACTGCAGCCGTTTCAATTCGACCTGCATCTGCTCGCGCAGATGCGCGTCGAGCGCCGACAGCGGCTCGTCGAGAAGGAGCACGCGCGGCTCGCAGACAATGGCGCGAGCTAGCGCGACGCGCTGGCGCTGGCCGCCGGACAATTCGGAGACGCGGGCGCGCAGCTTGTCGGCGAGGCCAACCATGTCGAGCGCCTCGCGGATGCGTTTTGCCTGCTCGGTGCCGGACATTTTGCGCAGCGACAGTCCGAAGCCGACATTGGCCGCGACATCCATGTGCGGGAACAGCGCATAGTCCTGGAAGACGGTGTTCACCGGCCGGTCGAAGGGCCGCAAGCCCGTGATGTCGCGGCCTTCGAGCAGGACATTGCCGCTGGTTGGGCTTTCGAAGCCGGCAATGACGCGGAGGCTCGTCGTCTTGCCGCAGCCGGAGGGACCAAGCAGCGTCAGGAATTCGCCCGGAGCGATGTCGAGATCGACGCTATCAAGACCAACAATGCCGCCGGGGAAGACTTTCGAGACTTTCTGCAACCGAACGAGCGCATCAGGCGCCATCGCGCACCTCGGACGGTTTTGTCGTGTTGACCCACAGGATCTGGCATCGCTCCGCTCCCGGATTGCGGAAGGCGTGCAGCAGCGTGCTTTTGAAGGCAAAACTGTCGCCGGCCTTAAGCACATAGGTCGTTGCGTCGACCACCAGCTCGACCTCACCGGTCATGACGAAGCCGAATTCGTGGCCGGCATGGGCGTAGGCTTCCGCCGTGCCGCCGCCGGCCTCGACCGTGACC
>NZ_RZRY01000633.1:0-3653 GCF_003998035.1 Mesorhizobium sp. M2A.F.Ca.ET.039.01.1.1
TGCGCATCGTGCCGGCGGTGCTCGGCTGGCAGGATCCCGGATCGGCGTTCTCGGCCGCGATGCAGCTGGCGGCGCTGGCGGCGGTGATCAGCTATTTCTGGAGCGATGTCAGGGACGTGCTCTTCGGATCGATCGCGGCAATCTCGCGCCGCGATTTCGGCGACCGCTATTTCCGCCTGGCGATCAGCATCATCCTTGCCACTATCCCGATCATCATTGCCGGCCTTGCGCTTTCCGGTGTGCTCAACGCCTGCAATTCGCCGCTGCGCGGGCTCGCCGTCATCGGCTCGGCCTGTATAGCCATGGCGATCCTTTTGGCGCTCGCCGAGATCTTCGCCAGGCACAAGCTGATGCTGCGCCAGGCGTCGATCCTCGATGCGCTCTTGGTTGGCGTCGCCCAGGTCGGCGCGCTTATCCCCGGTGTCTCACGCTCGGGCTCGACGCTGACGGCGGCGATGGGGCTGGGCTTCGCCCGGCCGGAGGCGGCACGCCTGTCCTTCCTGCTCGGCCTGCCGGCAATCGCGCTGGCCGGCCTCAAGGAGCTCTACGAACTGCACAAGGTGCATCTCGACGCGCATGGCTGGTCGATCCTGGCGGTCGGCCTCGTCGTCGCCTCGATCTCGGCCTTTTTCGCGATCTGGGGGCTGATGCGGGTGCTGGAGCGCTTCTCCGCCTGGCCGTTCGTTATCTATCGCGGCCTGCTTGGCGTGGTGCTGCTGGTCAGCGTCGCGGCCGGCTGGTTGACCTGAAGCAACCCGGGAAATCCACGCAGCGGCCTCGGCCGAATCCGCTATACCGATGCTGAGGAGCGGGATGCGCTGATGGATCTTGGGACCCTGCTGAACTCGGTTCCTTTGCTGGCCACGCTGGTGAAATCGGCGGTGCCCGCCGCCGTAGGCGCGGGCATCGGCCTCGGCCAATGGCTAGCGGCGCTGCCGCCTTGCCGCAACCAGACTTTCGAGAACGCGACCTATCTGGTCTGCGAGGCCGATCCGAAGCATTTCTCCATCGAGTTGTTCTGGAAGAACAAGGATGGCGACTTCTACCGATCGCTGCACAATCTGCGCAGCGCGCAGCAAGCGGCGGGGCGCAACCTGCTGTTCGGCATCAATGCCGGCATGTATCATCCGAACCTCGCGCCGGTCGGGCTTTATGTCGAACGCGGCGAGCAGGTCACGCCGGCGAAGACCGGATCGGGAACCGGCAATTTCTCCATGCAGCCCAACGGCATCTTCTATCTCAGCGCCGGCAAGGCAGGGGTTCGCGCGACCAAGGATTATCTCAAGCGTCCGCCGCGCGTGGACTACGCCACGCAGTCCGGGCCGATGCTGGTCATCGACGGCAAGCTGCATCCGAAATTCCATGCGGACGGCACCTCGCGAAAAATCCGCGATGGCGTGGGCGTGCGCGCCGACGGCGTCGCGGTCTTCGCGATCTCGGACGATGTCGTGACTTTCCACGAATTCGCCCGGCTGTTCCGCGACCAGCTCGGCTGCCCGAACGCGCTCTTCCTCGACGGTTCTATCTCGAGCCTCTACGCGCCCGGCATCGGCCGAAACGACGATTTCTGGAATCTCGGGCCGATGATCGGGGTGTTCAGGAAGTAGTCAGAGCGCTTGCTGCGCGCTTCCAGCTTAACCGGACGCGTCCTGGATCGCGGACAGCAGCCATGGTCCTCCGGCCTGACGGGCGAAGGTCCACAGCTCGGTCGCTTCGACCGGATTGTTGGGATCGCCCTTCTCGACGGCGCCGGTCTGGCGGTTTTGCATGGTATCGATCGCCGACCAGCGCATCGCCACGGTGGCGTAGTCGCGCGAGCCTTCCCGCCACGCCTCCGCCACTTCGCCCTTCAGCAGCCTAAGGTTTGTAACCTCGTTCTTGAGGCCGTGGGTCGCGTTGTCGGCCAGTTCCTCCGAAAGGTAGGAAACCATTTCGGGGGTCGTCAGCCGGCGCAATCCCTGGTGATCCTCACGAGTGAAGGCAGCCTGCACCTCGCCAAGGATTCGTTCGAACGCGTCGCGATCAGCGTCAGTGATGCCGATTTCATCGGCTCCTGATGCGTCAGCGGAGCCGAAGCTTGCGGCGTTGGACGAATAGCTGGGCGGCGCGCCGCCCCAGCCTTGCCGTCCGAACGGACCGCCGGCGTTTCGCATATTGGCAGGCGCGGCATTGTCTCGATTGAGGAAGCGCATCGCCAGCATCACGAGGCCGCCGATCAAGAGCAGCTGGAAGATGAAGCTCAGCCCGCCGCCAATGCCGCCGAAACCATGGCCCAGCATCATGCCGAACAGGCCCTGGAAGAACAGTCCTCCCACAAGACCGCCGACAAAACCGCCGCCGAAACCACGCCAGAAGCCGGGACGCGCGGAGCCGGGAAACGACTGCGATGATGGGATGGACTGGGTGGGTTGTGGCGTCATCGAGCGCGTGACAGGCGCCGTATAAGGGGCCGTCCTGGTCGGCGCGGGCGCCTGATAGGTGCGGCTGCCACGGCTGCCGAAGCTGCCGCCCATGCGCGCCTCGGCGGTGCCGATTGAGACGGTCCCGAGCGCCATCAGCAGGATCATGAGGATCGACGCGACTTTGATCGTTCGTGACTTCGACATTAAGCACAGTCCTTGGGTACGCTTCGCTTTTGCGCGAGCCCCTTATATGGGGTGCCAGGCGAGCCAGGTTTAGCCCCTGCTTCAATGCGGCTGCCGATCCGGCGACGATCGTCCTGATACTAGGCTCGCTCGCGGCTGTGCCTTCGCGCGGGGCGAGAGGTGACGGGGACACACCCCGAATCGGCCACGACCGTCGCGCCAAAGGTAAATTTTGATTCAAACTTTGTTGGTAATTTCTCGTTAGGAATGGGGCTTCCGGCGGCGCTGTTCCTGCCTTCGGTCTGTTTTGTCTTGCGTACAGGTCAAAGATGCGGATTTTTGGCGTCGTCAGTTTCGTGCTCGCAGCGCTTTGCCTTGCCGGCTGCTCGTCCACGTCGGGCGCCGATGCCCTGCAACTGCCGTCCAACGAGACGACGAGCTCGGTCGTGCGGCCGAGCGCGCCGGTTTCGAAGGGCATGAGCACGGTCCAGCGGGAGAAAACCGTAGAGACCGCATCGATGTCGGGCATGGCGCGCATCACGCCGCCGGCGCCGCTGCTCGACGAGGGTAACGCGAGCCCCGGCGACGAAAATCCGCGCCCGTTCGGACTCGCCGAGGAGGAGACGGTAAACTTCCCGGCGACCGATCTCCCGGACAGCGTCGAGCCGCCGGTGCAGGAGGCGGCGCTCGTCTCGCCGCCGAAGCGGCTGTCGCGCGCCGCGCCCGCCATGCTTGCCGGCCCGGTCACGCGCTATGCCTTCCGCGATGCCAAGCCGATCAATTTCGGCCGCTCCTCGCCGCGCCATCTGGCCGTGCATGGGGTCGACGTCTCGCGCTGGCAGGGCAACATCAATTGGAGCAAGCTGCGCGCCCAGGGCGCCAACTTCGCCTATATCAAGGCGACCGATGGCGGCGACCATCTCGACCCGATGTTCATGAAGAACTGGCGCAACGCCGACGCCGCCGGGCTGAAGCGCGGCGCCTATCATTTCTTCTACTGGTGCCGCACGGCGGGTGAGCAGGCCGACTGGTTCATCCGCAACGTGCCGAAGATGGACGGCGCATTGC
>NZ_RZRY01000634.1:0-3651 GCF_003998035.1 Mesorhizobium sp. M2A.F.Ca.ET.039.01.1.1
GCCGTTCATGGCGGCCTTCCTCAATCCCGGCGGCTGGGGCCGCTCCTTCACCACGGCGCTCGACCATTACGACCATATGGCAGGCCTGTGGATCGTTGGCGAGGACATGCCGCGCGAGGAGAACCGCATCACGCTGCACAAGGACGAAAAGGACGAGCACGGCATGCCGATCGCCGACGTCCATTTCGACGATCATCCGAACGACGAGGCAATGCGCAACCATGCCTACAGCCAAGGCCAGGCGCTCTATGCCGCTGTCGGCGCCACCAGGACCTTCCCGACGCCGCCTTATCCATCGACTCACAATCTCGGCACCAACCGGATGAGCGAGAAGCCGGAGGACGGCGTCGTCAACAAGCACGGCCAGTCGCACGACATCAAGAACCTGTTCGTCTCCGACGGCAGCCAGTTCACCAGCGGCGCGGCGGAGAACCCGACGCTGACCATCGTGACACTGGCGATCCGCCAGGCCGACTACATCGCGGCGCAGATGTCGGCCAAGACCATCTGAAGCGGTTCGGCGTCACCGCCGATCCGCTCCAGCTATTTTTGTTTGACGCAATTCCGGACGGAAAACCGCTAAGCACCTTTCCTGGAATTGCGTTCATCCTCCCGACTGCCTGCTGGCGCGGGACCCGAAAGGGTTCCGCGCCTTTTTATGCGGAGCCGGCGGCTATCTTCTGGTGCAGGTCGAGGCGGTGAAGGCGCCGTCCTGCTGCTTCATGATGATGTCGAAGGAGGGGCCGCTCGGGTCGTCGAGCGTCGCCTGGGTCATCGAGATCGAGTTGCCGCCGCTGGTGTAGCCGCCGAGCGGCCCGAGCCAGGTGATCTCGCCATTGGGGTTCATCTGGTAGTCGTAGGCTTGCGGCGTGGCGCCGAAGGTCACCGGGCCGCTATAGAGGTTGCTCTTGATGGTGATCACGCCGAGGTCGAGGAACAGGCCGAGCAGGTAGACCTCGCAGTGATAGGCGCCGTCGGGCAGCTTACCGTCGGTAAAATCGGCATGCGCGCTTCCGGCGGCGGACAGCAGAAGCAGGAAACTCAGGATCGTTCGCAGGGTCATGACGTCGCTCGTTTGCGCGGCGACCTTGCCCCATTTCGCCATGGCCCTGCAACAGGGCCGATCAGCCAGCCTTTTGTCTGCATGATGAAATTTAAGGCATTTTTACCAATTGGGCAGAATCTAGGCAGTGCTGCGTAAACTTTTCTCAACTTGGTCGCGTGGAAGTGGATCTAAAAGTTTCCCGGCTACTGGATAACCGGCTGTAATCTCATCGTTATCTCGCAATCCCGTTGCACGCATTCCCGTCTGGCACGTCGCTTGCACAGTCTATGTGGCGGTGCAAACAACCAAGCTTGGGAGCGTGTCATATGAGGGGTAACTTCGCGAAAATAACAAAGATCCTGTCGGCGGGCGTCGTCGCGGCTGGCCTGCTGGCGTCGGCTTCCGCGAAGGCGGCGGAAGACACGATCAAGGTCGGTATTCTCCATTCGCTGTCGGGGACCATGGCGATTTCGGAGACGACGCTGAAAGACGTCATGCTGATGCTGATCGACGAGCAGAACGCCAAGGGCGGCCTGCTCGGCAAGAAACTGGAAGCCGTGGTCGTCGACCCGGCGTCCAACTGGCCGCTGTTCGCGGAGAAGGCGCGCGAGCTGATCTCGAAGGACAAGGTCGCGGCCGTGTTCGGCTGCTGGACCTCGGTGTCGCGCAAGTCGGTGCTGCCGGTGTTCTCGGAACTCGACAACATCCTGTTCTATCCCGTCCAGTATGAGGGCGAGGAGAGCGAGCGCAACGTCTTCTACACCGGCGCGGCGCCGAACCAGCAGGCCATCCCGGCCGTCGACTACCTGATGAGCGCCGATGGCGGTTCCGTGAAGCGCTGGGTGCTCGAAGGCACCGACTATGTCTATCCGCGCACCACCAACAAGATCCTCGAAGCCTATCTGAAATCGAAGGGCGTGCCGGCCGATGACATCATGGTCAACTACACGCCGTTCGGCTTCTCCGACTGGCAGACCGAGGTCTCGGCGATCAAGAAGTTCGGCTCGGCCGGCAAGAAGACCGCGGTGGTCTCGACCGTCAACGGCGATGCCAACGTGCCGTTCTACAAGGAACTCGGCAACCAGGGCATCAAGGCCGAGGACATCCCGGTCATGGCCTTCTCCGTTGGCGAGGAAGAGCTCGCCGGTCTCGACACCAAGCCGCTGGTCGGCCATCTCGCCGCCTGGAACTATTTCGAGAGCGTCAACACGCCCGACAACAAGAAGTTCATCGCCGACTGGCACAAGTTCATCAAGAACAACAAGCGCACCACCAACGACCCGATGGAAGCTCACTATATCGGCTTCAACATGTGGGTGAAGGCGGTCCAGAAGGCCGGCACCACCGATCCGGACAAGGTCATCGACGCCATGGTCGGCGTTTCGGTGCCGAACCTGACCGGCGGCTATTCGGCGATGATGCCGAACCATCACATCACGAAGCCGGTGCTGATCGGTGAAATCCAGGCCAATGGCCAGTTCCAGACGGTCTCGAAGACGCCCGGCCTGGTGATGGGCGACGAATGGTCCGACTACCTGCCCGATTCCAAGGACCTGATTTCCGATTGGCGCGCGCCGCTCAGCTGCGGCAACTTCAATGTCAAAACCGGCAAGTGCGGCGGCAAGGGCACCAACTGATCCTCCCGGGCTGGACCATCAGGTTCATGCCCAAGACTGCGCGCGTCCGGACGGTTTCCTCCACCGTCCGGACGCCCATTAAACCCTCAAGGGTCGCCAAATACCGATGAAGATCTTCCGTGCGATTGGCCTCACGCTTTTGTTCCTTCTGACGACGCTGTCGTCCTCGGGCGCTGCGGAAGCCGATCTGCGTGCCATCATCGCCAAATTCGCGACAGCTGCGGACTTTTCCGAGACTGGAGTTATCGTTCGCGAGTTGACAGCCACGGGCGATCCGGCTGTCGAACGGCCGCTTGCTGCATTGGCGGAAGGCAATCTTTACATTCGCGCCGCCGACTCGATGGTGTTTGTCGGCACGGAAGGCAGCGACAGCATCCAGCTTTTCGACCCGCTGAGCGGCGAGGCAGCGGGCGAGGCTTCCGCAGATGACTTGACCCAGATCGGCATCAACAACACCTTGCGCCGCACTATCCGCGATGCGTTGGGCACGCTGACGCTTGGTTCCAAGGATCCGACTGTCCGCATCGCCGCCGCCGACACCATGTTCAAGACACCTGATGCCGCCAACATCGAGCCGCTCGACGCGGCGATCGCCAGTGAAACCGTGGCGAGCGTCAAGGCTTTGCTGGAGCAGGCGCGTGGCGCTTCCATACTGGTTTCGGACAAGCCCGATACGGACAAGCTCGCCGCAATTGCCTTGATCGGCGCCCGCGGCGACCGCGACGCGGTCTCGCTTCTCACCTCCGTCGAGGCCAACGCCTCCGGAGCGGTCAAGGAAGCGGCGACGGCCACAATCGCGAGTATCAATTCGACGCTGGCATTTTGGGATGCGGGGCAGAACATCTGGTACGGCATCTCGCTCGGATCGGTGCTTCTGCTGGCCGCGATCGGGCTCGCCATCACCTTCGGCGTCATGGGCGTCATCAACATGGCGCATGGCGAGATGGTCATGCTTGGCGCCTATACGAC